>NZ_JBFRLX010000158.1:0-9105 GCF_041470165.1 Vibrio sp. 10N.286.46.A8 | reverse complement strand
TCACGTTAACCGTGGGCGCTCAAAGTAACTCGGCCACCATCATTGATCACGACGTAACTATCAAAGTCCACGATGCTGCGCCTGTCGATGAAGGAGATAAGGCATCATTCAAAGTTACATTAAATGAAGCTTCGTCTGAAAAACAGTATGTTAAATTTCAAGCGATAACGAATGGTTACGATACCGAATTTGATGATATTGATACCAATAGCCTAACTTACGAATACAAAGATGCTAACGGTGTATTCCAAGTTGCTAACGTCGTTAACGGTTATGTAGAAATTCCGGCAGGAAGAACTGAGCTTCGTGTAACTGTTCAAACCGTGCAAGACGATAAATTTGAATGGACTGAACGTTTTGGACTACACATTGTAGATACAAAATCTCAGGTCGGCGGAACGTCAAGTATTGATGAAGCTAATTCTGATCTGAAAGGTCAGGGTACAATCAAGTTAGATCATACAGATAACCCTACGCTTACATTGACGAATGCTAATGCTGTTGATGAAGGAAGCACGGCCGTATTTGATGGGCAACTATCGAAGGTGTCTGAAGCGTCGATTGAGATGAAAGTCGAGTTTGAATTTTCTAATGGCGTTGGTAAAGCAAACCTTGAGGATTTAGCCGCAGACAGTAGTAAGCCGTTTTCTGGGGTTACAGTCACTTATGTTTCTGGCGGAGTGATTAAGACTATTCCGGTAAATGAAGTGGATGGTACATTCACGCTTCCTGCGAAAGTTACGGATTTCAAAGTTAATGTAGATACAATAAATGACAACCGTTTCGAAACATCTGAAGACTTTGGGATTAAGTTGAGTGAGATACCTTTCCAATCTTCAACAGATGCTAGTAAGGATGTAATCATTAATCACGGTCAGCACGGTGTTAGCGCGTCGGGTTCTATAAACGAAGACGCTGCTGATAAACCAACTGTAAATGTTGCCAATGCTCGTTCGGTAATTGAGGGTGGGACCTTAGAGTATAGCGTTTTACTTACTGGTTCTTCTGATGTAGACGTAACATACTCAATAAACCTCCCTAATAGTAGTGACGTTAAAAAATCAGACATTTCGTTTACTAATGGCGTCACATTGAGCGCCGATGGACAATCTATTGTCGTGCCTAAAGGCGTATATTACTTTAAAGTTATCGTTCCGACATTAGATGACGTTCTTGTAGAAAATACTGAAAATTATACGATTACTATTGGCAGAGACACTGGCACAGGTTTTATACTCGATAATGAAGTTGCACCTGTAATCAAAAACCAATCAGTTAGCGTTTCAGAAGAAGGCCTAAACGGTGGTATCACTGATACTATTGGGTTACCTACTGACTCTACGGATGGTCACTCTATACAAGGTAATCTTGTTATTACTGACGCTAATAACAACTTGTCTGACACTGTGTTTAGTGAAACAAGCTCAATCAACATTACAACATCGACCGGTCAGCCTTTGACATCAGAAGGGCATACTATTGATTGGGCGGTATCGCCTGATGGTCATGCACTTACTGGTACTGCTAACGGAAAAGTTGTTATTGAAGCAACATTGGATAGAAATGGTCACTACGACATACAATTGAAAGCTCCGGTAGATCACCCCAATACTAATGGCGAAGACAATCTAGTCATTCAGATCCCGGTCATTGCTAAAGACACTTCGGGGCTTAAGAGTTCAGGGGGGCAAATTACGGTTTCGATTGAAGATGATCAGCCTGTTGCAACAGCTATTGATGTGCCAGTTACCCCAGAAACAAAATCAGATACGAATATTCAGTTGGTAATCGACGTGTCTGGCTCTATGGGCTACGATTCTGGCGTTGCTGGTAAGACTCGTTTAGCTATTTTAAAAGAGTCTCTTGCTAAGATGCTCCAGCAATATGACACGCTTGGCGATGTAAAAGTCCAAATAGTGACATTTACCGGCAACGCTAAACTCATACATGACGGTAGTAAATCTTGGTTCTCTGTTAGTGAAGCTATTACAGAAATCAATAAGCTAAAACCTAAGAATAATACTGATTATGATGATGCTTTACGTAAAGCCCGTACTTCATGGGACCATGACGAAGATAGTAAGCTCCCTGATGCGAATAACGTCAGTTACTTTATTACTGATGGAATTCCAAACCAAGATGATAGGATAGATTATTGGGAAGCCAAAACTTGGACTAAACATTTAGATGATAATGGTATTACTTCTCAAGCTATAGGTATAACTGGAGGTTATCTTGACAAAGGCCAAATTGATTTGGTTTCTCACGATGGTCTGACGGGAACAGACTCTTCAGCGATAGTTATTGATTCGTCGAGCCAACTAACAGATATATTGACCCAGCCAATAATTCAAACCGTTAATGGTTCATTGGTAACTAATGGTGGCTTTGGCGCTGATGGTGGTTATGTTAGTCAGTTAGTTATTGATGGCGTAACTTTTAATTTTGATGGTTCAACTATCAGTTCTACAGGACAGAACTCTAAGATCAGCTTTACCAAAAATGAATCAACAAACGAGTTAAAAGTTACGGTCGATGGCAAGTACACTTTGAGTATCGATATGGATACGGGTTCGTACAAATTTGGTGGCAAACCACAAGCTAGACCTGAAACCGTAGACTTCGATTACACATTAAAAGATGGTGATGGTGATACAAGTAGCAGTCATATTTCATTTGATGTAATGGGTTCAAAAGGCAGCGTAGATGTGTCGTCTACAGGCAAGATGATCGATTCTGTTAAAGTTCTTCATGATAATTTGAGTTGGATAGGATCACCTGCAGTAACCAATGGACAAGCGGGTTACAACAAGATTGTAGACAATGTTGATATCAACAAAGGTGTTTCAATCAATGTTGGTGATGCTGGCGATGCTGTTTGGACTGGCCAGGGCGATGATGTGATTTATCTTGGTGATAGTCATGCTGTCTTGGACCAAAATACTGGGCAAGCGTCTAACCAAGATGCGATAAACACTTATATTAAAGATGTTTTCACTCAAGGTCGCGATTCGAACGTAATACTTAACCCTAACCAAGGTGAAGATAGTGAGATAGCTGCTACTAATAACAGTACAGCAAACTTGGATGTTGCTCATGGTGGCGGCGGTAGTGACTATATCTACGGAGAAGGTGGCTCAGACGTTATATTCGGCGGGTCAGGCGATGACGTCATTGATGGCGGTGAAGGTAACGATGGTCTTCGAGGCGGTACGGGTCACGATACACTTAAAGGCGGATCTGGCGATGATATTCTTATCGGTGGTATTGGTAACGATATTTTAACCGGCGGTAGTGATGATGATATCTTCAAGTTTGTCGACCAAGGTTCTGGTGTTCGTCATGGTGAGAAAGACACAATTACAGACTTTACTAAGGGTGATGATAAAATAGATATTTCCGATCTACTCCATACAGATTCTTCTGACAGTATTAATAGCCTACTTCAAAGCAGTAAGATTGGTATTTCTCTTGAAGGTGCAGATAATATGTCAACGGCAGATCTTAAGTTGACTGTGACAGATGGTGGAAAAACTCAGGAGATCATATTGCAAGATAGCGCTGAACAATTTGATAGTTATATCACTAACGGTTCAATTTCAGATGTGAGTGGACTATTAAACGATATATTGAAAATTTACGATAACTAAACAAAAAGGGCCGAAAGGCCCTTTTTTTATATCTTAATTTAGTAAAGTAATCGCGCTGAAGAAGACCTTACATTGAAGTTATAACACGCTTCGGTTACAACACTTTACAGGCAAAACCTTTCAGATAGAAACCTTCTGGGTAGGCGGTGTCTGTAAGGTGATCGGCTGCTTGCTCGAAGCGCTCGACAAATTTTACTGTTCTGCCAGCGTCTAGAGCAGCGTCAGCGATGATTTTTTGGAATAAATCAGTGCCCATCAAGCCAGAGCAAGAGTAGGTGAGTAGAGTGCCACCAGGATTTAGGATTTGCATTGCAAGCATGTTTACATCTTTGTAGCCGTTAGCACCTGATGTTAGGTTGTTTTTGCTTGAAACGAACTTTGGTGGGTCCATGATCACGACGTCAAACTTAGTGCCTTGATCTCGGTATTCACGAAGTAGTTTAAATACGTCTGCGTTTAGGAATACAGCACGCTTTTTCGAGATATCAAATTCATTGAGTTCAGCGTTGAACTTAGCTGTATCAAGAGCTAATTGAGACACATCTGCGTTGATTACACGTTTTGCGTCACCTTTCAGTGCGTAAAGACCAAAGCCGCCAGTGTATGAGAAACAGTTAAGCACATCTTTGCCTTTAACATACTTCATTGACTCTTTACGGCTATCACGTTGGTCCATGTAGAAGCCAGTTTTGTGGCCTTCCATGATGTTTACGCTGATTTTGACGCCGTTTTCTTCAATGACGATAGATTTTGGTGGCTCTTCACCGTGAAGTACACCAACAACTTGCTCTAGGCCTTCTTTTTTACGAACTGCTACGTCTGAACGCTCGTAAATATTACAGTCTGGGAAGCATTCAATTAAAGCTTCAACCAATACGCTCTTATTGAATTCAGCGCCCGCACTTAGTAGTTGGCAAACTAGGTAGTCTTGATATTTGTCGATAGTGATACCTGGCAGTCCATCAGACTCTGCAGCGGTAAGGCGGTAGCCAGTTAAACCATCACGCTCAATGATGTCTTCACGCAGTGATTGCGCGTCTTGAATTCGTTTTACGAAGAACGCTTTGTTAATTTCTTCTTTTTCAAATGTCCAAACACGAGCTCGAATTTGAGATTCTGGTGAGTAAGCCGCTTTTGCTAGCCATTGACCATTCTGAGCATATACGTCTACAGTTTCACCTTGTTGTGGTTCGCCTTCGACCTTATCGATACCGCGTGAAAATACCCAAGGGTGTTTACGGCGTAGTGATTTATCTCGGCCTTTAGCTAGATGAATTGAAGGAGTCATAATTTACTCTGTTTGTTGAATTTGAAGGAGGGGTATTGTCGGGGAAGTACAAGGGAAAAGCAAATAAGAAAGGGCTGCAAAAGCAGCCCTTGTATTGAACCATCATTAGATGGTGGTTAGATGTCAGTATTAAGCTTTAAGACCTGTCAGCAAACCTTCCATCGTATCGCTCTGCTTACGAAGTTGGTCAACGTTAGAGTTACTCTTACTGATCATCTCGCAGATGCCGTCTGATTGATGACGAATCTCTTCAACACTTTGTGCAATGTTATCCGCAACGACACCTTGCTCTTCTGCAGCAGTAGCAATTTGCGTACTACTATCAGAAATAGACTGGTTTTTCTCAGCTAAAGAACCGATCTCAACGTTCACTTCCGACATCAGTGTTTGGCCTTCATTGGCATTGTTTACTGTCACTTCCATCAGTTTTGTTAATGATTGACTGTTACGCTGTAACGACTCGATCATGCTCTGGATTTCAACTGTCGCTTGTTGAGTTCGTCCGGCAAGAGCGCGAACTTCATCAGCAACAACTGCAAAACCACGGCCTTGCTCTCCAGCTCGAGCAGCTTCAATCGCAGCGTTTAGCGCTAACAGGTTAGTTTGTTCAGAGATACCATTGATGGTTGCGACTACTTCATCGATCTGCGCTGCATTAGCATCGAGTTCTTCTACTGCTTGCGAAGCCGATTGAATCTCTTGGGATAAGCTAGAGATCGATTCCAAAGTATTAGAAACCTTAACTTGACCACTTTGTGCGACACCACGAGCGTCCATTGTTTGAGTGCTTGAATCATGGGCAAGGGTAGCGACTTCGCGAATCGTTGCTGCCATTTGTTCAGTTGCGCTGGCGAGGCTATTCAAGTGCTCTTGTTGATTACTTGAGATATCTGAGCTTTGTTGCGTTGATTGGTTCAAATCCGAGCTGATTTGCTGCATGAGAGCAACGGACTCTTGGATTGAGAGAACCATGTTTTGTTCACGCTCGGCTACCTTATCGATAGTAATAGCAATTTCACTGAACTCATCGCGAACTAAAAAGTAGTTCATGCGACAAGTTAAATCGCCACTCGCAAGTGTGCTGAGTGCTTTGTTCATCGAGAACATAGCACCACCAATGAAAGTCATGATGTAGTAAACCCCCAGAGCTATCAGCGTGAGAGTTACTGCAATAATCGATACCTGAGTAGTAGACAGAGCTGACCATAAGTTTTGGTCATGGCTTGCGACTAAACTGAAGGCGCCATTCATGACAGAAACAGATCCTGCGCCATATCCTAAAGAGATGGTGTCAGAATTGCTAACGAGTTGAGCGACCTGATCTTTG
The DNA here is from genome assembly GCF_041470165.1 of Vibrio sp. 10N.286.46.A8. Classification (NCBI taxonomy): domain Bacteria; kingdom Pseudomonadati; phylum Pseudomonadota; class Gammaproteobacteria; order Vibrionales; family Vibrionaceae; genus Vibrio; species Vibrio sp. 10N.286.46.A8. The sequence goes on along the minus strand of NZ_JBFRLX010000158.1, from coordinate 2,840 downwards.
GTGAGTTGTCCAGCTTCAATCAGACCTTTCATCAGGAGCAATTCATCCTGATAAAGGTGAGCAAGTAAAGAGTCCGCAGCGCTATCTAAAACTAAAGTCAGTATAACCAGGGCGATAAGAGGTAATAAGAATAGTAGATAGAACTTTTCTTGGATTTTTAGGTGAATGAGATATTTGTCAATCCAACGAAACGGGATTTCTTTCATAATTGTAATACTCGAAGTAAGCCCACCAATAAATGGTGAATGAATAGAATCGCAACTATATCATCCATATAATTTATGAGGCAACGTTATGGATACTCTGCAGTATATTTTTGTCGTGTCAGGCGTAGTTCAGTGTGTTGGATTTCGTTATCACACCAGTAGGCAGGCGCAGGATTTGGGCATTTCCGGCTATGCAAAGAACCTAAATGATGGTCGAGTTGAAGTGTTAGCGGTCGGAGAGGTGCTGAAACTTGAGAAGTTACACGCTTGGCTTAATCTTGGACCACCGAGCGCAACAGTAGACAATGTCGTCATGCATCAAGTTAAAGATCATGAGCGGCAGGACGTACGTGTAGGGGAGTTTAAAATACTGTAGGACACTACAGTATTTAACTTTTTACGTTGAGATCAACCTAGCGCTATTTTAGTTCTACAAGCATTTTGCTGGTTTAGGTAAACCGGCGAGCTTGGTTGCTTGTTTGGCAGGGCCTTTTTTGAATAATTTGAAAAGGTACTTACTGTTGCCTTTTTCTGGACCGTGAGCTTTTTCCATTGCTTTCACGAGCATGCGAACCGCTGGTGAGGTGTTGAACTCTTCGTAAAAGCTTCTTACAAAATGTACGACTTCTAAGTGTGCATCAGTAAGTTCAATTTCCTCATCTTGAGCAAGAATTTCAATCATACCTTCTTCCCATTGAGTGTAATCCAACAGATAACCTTGAGCGTCGGTTTCGATTTGCTTGCCGTTATATTCAAACATGTTTAATCCAGAGTCCAATTAACTATCCGGATAGAGTACATGACCAAGTTTATCTTTCTCAACAGAAATTGTAGCTATCTCAAAAAATATTGCACTTATGGATAAAAAAAGCCCAAGAGATAGGCTCTTGGGCTAGATATGATTCAGTGATGGAAGCGATTAGTCGTCGTTACCCATAATGCCTAAGATGCTTAGTAGGCTGATGAAGATGTTGTAGATAGAAACATACAAGCTAATCGTTGCAGAGATGTAGTTCGTTTCACCACCACGAATGATGCTTTGCGTTGTTAGCAAGATTACACCAGTCGAGAATAGGATAAACATACCGCTCATTGCCAGTGATAGTAGTGGCATTTGTAGGAAGATGTTTGCAACCATGCCGACTAGCAGAACAACGAAACCAGCCATTAGCATACCGTTAAGGAATGAAAGGTCACGTTTAGTTGTTAGGGCGTAAGCAGATGCAGCCATAAATGCCAGTGCAGTACCGCCAAGTGCAGTTAGGATGACATCACCCATGCCTGCACCAACGTACATGTTTAAGATTGGACCGATGGTGTAGCCTAAGAAACCTGTAAATAGGAATGTGAAGACTAGACCCATGCTGTTGTCACGGTTCTTTTCTGTTAGGAATAGAAGGCCGTAGAAACCAACTAGCATAATGATAAGACCAGGGCGAGGAAGGTTCATCGCCATAGATACGCCTGCTACTACAGCAGACCAAAGTAGTGTCATAGACAGTAGTGCGTAGGTGTTACGCAACACTTTATTGGTTTGCAGAGCACTTTCTTGAGATGCTGTGCGTGAAAACATAGGGCTGTTCATAATCTTCCTCGTAAGGTGACTTCAATAGTTATTAGTACATTTATGGGGCTGAAAGTTCGAAAAATCAAGTCTTTCATTCCTCTTGTATACCTAAAATAATAATCAAAATAGTCGGTTAAGTGTTTCTGAAGGTGTAACAAAGTATTTCTAATGACGATAAAGTGTCGCTAACACTCGATGTTCAAACTTTTATAGTTACTGGCTAATGATTTATAACCTTTGGAAAACGAACGATAACATCGAAAAATAAAAAGAACATCGAAAAATAAAGAGGCGACCTAAGCCGCCTCTTTTGTTTATGCATCATAACACATTAATGGTGCAAGATTTGGCTCAAGAAGTTCTGCGTCCTATCCGATTGTGGGTTTTCAAAGAAGTCGACAGGGTTGTTCTCTTCTATGATTTCACCGGCATCCATAAAGATAACGCGATCCGCGACCTCTTTAGCAAAGCCCATCTCGTGCGTTACACACAACATCGTCATGCCTTCTTCTGCTAGTTCGACCATTACATCGAGTACCTCACGCACCATCTCAGGGTCGAGTGCTGATGTTGGTTCATCAAATAGCATAACCTGAGGGTTCATACACAAAGAACGAGCAATTGCCACACGTTGCTGTTGTCCACCAGACAGTTGGCCTGGGAATTTATCCGCTTGTTCAGGGATTTTTACACGCTCAAGGAATTTCATCGCGATGGCTTCGGCTTCCTCTTTCGGCATCTTTTTGACCCAAATAGGGGCTAGAGTACAGTTCTCTAATACCGTCAGATGTGGAAACAAGTTGAAGTGTTGAAAACACATACCAACATCTCGGCGCACGGCTTCAATGTTTTTTAGGTCTTCCGTCAGTTCATTACCTGAAACGAAGATATGACCCTTTTGGTGTTCTTCCAATCGGTTGATACAACGGATCATCGTTGATTTTCCTGAGCCAGAAGGGCCACAGATAACGATTTTTTCGCCTTTCTTAACCTCTAGATTGATGTTTTTAAGTACGTGGAATTCGCCGTACCATTTGTTCATGTCTTTTAACTCGATCATAAGACTG
>NZ_JBFRLX010000157.1:0-30768 GCF_041470165.1 Vibrio sp. 10N.286.46.A8 | reverse complement strand
AGATATTAATTAAATCTTTGATTTAATATAAGAACGATTGAAAATGAAGCTTAGCTTTTGTTATGGAAGCTAAGCTTTTTTATTGCGTGCGGTTTTACTTTTAAACCAGTTTAATTTTAATCAGAAAGACGTTCGGCTGCCGCCAAGTAGCGTCGAGCCAGTCCAACAAACTCCTCCCCACTGATATTCAGATCATGGGTTGATATGAAAATGTCATACCCGTGGAAGCCTCTTTGATATTTCATTCTGTTGGCAAGCATCGCCTGTAATCCAGAATAGTCTTTAATCACCGCGTTGTGATTATTTGCTTTATCGGATGAATCCGCATCCATTTGCGTTTGTTGAGCGCTGAAACTCACTTCGTCGGTATTCTTTGATTCTTTATATTGGCTTAATTCCACACACCCGTTTTCGGTACAACGAGTGTGGTAGTGCGATGAGTCTAAAACCATATCTTCAAAGTTCGATTCTTTACCCGCTTGCTTCGCTCCCAAGTACAAAAGTGCTCGTTGGCTGAGCAGTAATTCACAAGTGATTTTAGGGCAAATCGAATCGAGGTAGGGCGAGTAATCTTTAACCTTGATACCAATCCAAGGAAGAGGTTGGTGCCATCCATCTTGCTCATAGGTACAAAGCCCAATCTTTTGGATGTTATTCCATTTTAAAACCCACCCGCCTTTATAAAAATGCTGCTGAAAATGAGTCGGTGTGAGGGTGAACATCACTCTGCTGCGCAACATTAAATAATAGCCAGTTCCTAGTAGGGCAATAATGCAAAAAGCACCCACGATCAGTAACTTTGGGTTGTCACTGTAGAGCGCAACGATCAAGCAAACGAAGCCTAAAATGATGGCGAGAATACGATACGAACGTTTGAATGAAGGCAAAGAGAAATTTGTAAGGTGACGAGTGTCCATAGGCAACACCAAATTTTCATATTTTTGTCTGGATGGATAACCAGTGTATATGACCCTGAATTGATAAGTCGATGATTAAATAATAGACGCTAGTAGACAATATCGGTATTTTTCGTCGACTTTCGACGCTTCACTCTACAAATAGCTCCGGTTTTTTGGTATAAATCGCGCTTCAAATTTTCACCACTGCGAAAAGAGCAGTGAACTGGAGAAATATTCAATGAGACTTGCTCATAAGCGTAAGGTGCAGGCTAAACTGCAGAAACGCACTAAAGCGGCTGTAGTTAAAGCAGTGGCAACGCCGAAAAAAGCGAAGCCTGTCGCAGAGAAAGTTGTAGCAGAAAAAACTGTAGCAGCAAAACCAGCGGTAGAGAAAGCAGTAGCAGCAACTAAAGAAGTTGCAGTTGCACTGACTCCTAAGCAACAACAAGTTCTAGACATCGTTGTTAGCAATGCTGAAGGCATTAACCCTAAAGGTATCGGCCTAGCAGCTGGTCAAGAAGACGCGAAAGCAGCTTCATGGGCAACAGGCGCATTGAAAAAACTTCTTGAAGAAAACCTAGTAGCGAAAGAGCAACTTGCAGGTAACAAGGTTATCTACAAAGCTATGTAATCCCGCGGGATTACATTCGCTTCGTTAAAGTTTTTAAGCCTCGATTATCGAGGCTTTTTTGTATCTGACGGATCATGTTAATCTCAATCTCTAAATCCAACCCCCTAAACCCATACTCATATTCAAACCTAGCATTCGAACCTAGCCCCAGAAGCCTTACTTCCAATCGGCTGGCCCCTTCCGTTATTCACCTGTCTTTCGCGTGTCCCATGTTTCGAATCAGTAAGCACCAAAGTAGGGCGTCTGATTCTCTGAAACTTTGATTCTCATGGGTTGAGTGCATTTAAGTGCGTATTCGATGTGTGGCGAGAATAGAGCTTCCTCACGAAATGGAAATCAATTGTTAATGCAGTTTCACTATAACTACTTAGGTATTTATCAATACTAATTACCCTAACGAATCTCCCAGAGCCTTTAAAATCGACATCGCTAAATTATCTCCTACGTAGTTCTACGTAATCCTTTGGTCTAATACGCAGTTTATGTGAGTCCGTCGTGCGTGCTCTCCCTGATATCTTGTTGCTACATCACGGTGCACTCTTATGTTGAATCATAAAAAATGCTCATAGAAAGAGTGTTAACCCAACAAAGGACGTGAATATGAGTCTCATTTCTAACTCCCTCACACGAGTTTTTAAAAACGTTGCAGTTACTGCAGCGGCTTGTTTAGCTTTGGTCGCTACTGGTGCAACTGCTGCTGATAAGGTTTATCGCTTGAAGCTTGCTGAAACATGGGGACCAAACTTCCCTGTATTCGGTGACGCGACGAAGAACATGGCTGCGATGGCTGAGAAAATGTCGAACGGTCGACTGCAAATCAGAATCGATTCTGCGAACAAACACAAAGCACCGCTTGGCGTTTTTGACATGGTTAAGTCTGGTCAATACGACATGGGGCACTCAGGCTCTTACTACTGGAAAGGTAAAGTTCCAAACACGCTTTACTTCACTTCTATGCCTTTCGGTATGACGCCAGCTGAACAATATGCGTGGTTCTATCACGGTGGTGGTATGGAGTTGATGGAGCAGGTTTACTCTCCACATAATTTGATGTCGTTCCCAGGTGGTAATACGGATATCCAGATGGGCGGTTGGTTTCAAAAAGAGATCAACAGTGTGGAAGACCTACAAGGTCTGAAAATGCGTATTCCTGGCTTTGCTGGTGAGATTCTAGCGGAGCTAGGCGCTAAACCTACCAATATTGCCCCAGGTGAGCTTTACACATCTCTAGAGCGTCGCACAATCGATGCACTAGAGTGGGTAGGTCCATCTCTTGATTTGCGTATGGGTTTCCACAAAATCGCGCCTTACTACTACACCGGTTGGCATGAGCCGGGTTCAGAGCTTCAATTCCTAGTGAACAAGCGTACATGGAACAAGCTTCCTGAAGACCTACAAGAAATCTTGCGTGTTGCAATGCGTACGGCGGCTTACGACATGTACACACAAGCAACGCACGAAAGTGGCAAGAACTGGGTTTCAATGAAAACAGAATACCCAGACGTACAAGTTAAAGATTTCCCGCCAGAAGTAATGTCGGCGCTGAAAGAAGCGAACGATCGCCTACTTGCTGCACATGCTGAGAAAGATGAGCTGGCGAAAGAGATCCAAGCTTCACAAGCAAGCTACCTAGAGCAAGTGCGCTCATGGACAGATATTTCACACAGAGCTTATTTAAATAGCCAAGCGAAATAATCGACAGCGGTGACCTAAAAGTTAAATGAACCCAAAGCAAACGTACTGTTACATAGCTTAAGTCTAAGGGCTTACGTATCTAAGCAGATAAGTACCTAAGCAGATAAGCGGCGGGTTCATTTTAAACATAATAATTAAGCAGGATAAATCCTGTAACAAGATCCCAAGAACCCTTTCTACGTCGTGCATCTAGTTAGCGCTACTTGTTTTAGCTGCACTAACTCTAATACGCGATGTCTTTTCAAATTCCATGGAGTCGGGAATGCGAAGTCTAATTTATATTGAACGCCTGTTTAATCGTATCGGTGATGCACTGGGATGGCTTTCCAGTATGTTGTTTATTCTACTTATCGCTAACGTTGTGTATGACGTTGTCATGAGATATGCCTTCAATGATGTCTCAATCGCCTTCCAAGAGATGGAATGGCACCTTTTCTCAGCCGTTTTTCTATTAGGTGTTCCTTATGCCATCAAGGCAGGTGGTCATGTTCGAGTAGACGTGTTCTACGAACAATTGAGCTTTAAAGCGCAAGCCATTATTGACCTGCTAGGCACACTGATCTTTCTGATGCCTTTCTGTTTGCTGGTTGCTTGGTTTGGTATTGATGTTGCCAAAGAGAGTTATAACCTCGGCGAAACCTCAGGTGACCCGGGTGGCCTGCCATATCGATGGATCATCAAAGCCATGATTCCACTGTCATTTTTCTTGATGGCACTCAGCGGAGTCGGTTTGATCCTGCACTCGTTGAACAAAATTTTTAATCCCCATCTCATCCATGCAAATAACACGCATGCAAACAATATTCATACAAAGAATAAGTAGAGGCTGAACATGATTGGAATAGTAATGTTTTTCGTAGCCTTGTTTGCACTTTTACTAGGCTTCCCGGTGGCGTTTACCTTTGGTGGTATCGCGCTAATCTTTGGTGTTTGGGCGGAAGGCATCGAAATGTTTGCCTTCATGCCATATCGAATTCAATCAATCATGGAAAATACGGTGCTGATGGCCGTTCCATTGTTTGTTTTCATGGGACTTGTTTTACAAAAGACTAAGCTTGCTGAGCAGTTACTTGAGTCTATGGGACGACTGTTTGGTGGTGTACGAGGTGGTATCGCAATCTCGACAGTTCTCGTAGGTTCACTGCTTGCCGCTTCAACCGGTGTGGTAGGCGCTTCTGTGGTTGCAATGGGGCTTATCTCGTTGCCCGTCATGCTCAAGTACAACTACGACAAAGGCTTAGCCTGCGGCACCATCTGTGCGTCTGGTACGTTAGGGCAAATCATTCCGCCATCCATCGTCTTGATTCTATTGGGGGACGTATTGGGTGTTCCGGTAGGCGACTTGTTCCAAGCCGCGATTTGGCCGGGCGTGATGTTAGTGGGGGCTTATATCGTTTATATCTTAATATACGCGAAGCTTAACCCTGAAGCCGCTCAACCAATTGAGCGTGATGATTCCATCAGCCGTAAACAAGAAGTCATCAACGCATTGAAAGCAATCATACCGCCACTCGCGCTGATTATTGTCGTATTGGGCTCTATCTTTGCGGGTGTTGCTACACCGACAGAGTCTGCTGCTCTGGGTGGTGCGGGTGCGATGGTACTCGCTTTACTCTACGGTCAGTTTAGTTGGTCGATGGTGTATGACGCCTCTAAAGAGACGGTGAAAGTAACGGCAATGGTATTTGCTATCTTGTTGGGTGCAACGGCATTCTCAATGGCGTTTACTTATACTGGCGGTGACTATCTGGTTGAAGAGTGGATGTTGCAGTTACCGGGTGAGAAATGGGGTTTCTTGATCATTACCATGTTGGTGATTTTGATTCTGGGTTTCTTCATCGACTTCGTAGAAATCTGTTTCATCATTGTGCCGATTATTGCGCCTGTTGCTGAGCTGATGGGAATCAACATGACTTGGTTCGCAATCCTTATCGCGATGAACCTTCAAACCTCATTCTTGACGCCACCGTTTGGCTTCAGTTTGTTCTATCTAAAAGGGGTGGCACCAAAAGGTGTGACTACCAAGGATATCTACCGAGGCGTGATGCCTTTCATTTTGATTCAAATCCTCGTACTTGGATCACTTCTCGCTTTCCCATCTTTCTATGGAATGTGAGTGAAGCCTAGAATGTGAATGATATGTTTCAACGGCTATCCATAAATTGATAAAGTAAAACGGCTTATTGATGTTCAATAAGCCGTTTTTTGTGAGGAAAAGGAATGCCTCTAAAAGTTAAGCTGATTTTGCTGACGCTACTCCCGTTGCTGATTGTAACGGCGAGCATTAGTTGGATCTCGTTACACCAAACTAAGACGTTGGGTGAGAAAGAGGTCGAAATCTTCCGAGACAGCTTAATTAAGTCGCGTGAAAACGCCCTCAAAGACACTGTTGATCTCGCATTTGATGCCATCGAACATATCTACAATGATCCCGATATCCAAGAAGCCCAAGCCAAAAGAGAAGTTCGAACCATATTGTCTAAACTTAGGTATGGCTCTGACGGTTACTTCTTTGCGTATGATCGCCACGGAACCAATTTGGTTCATCCAATCCAGCCAGAGTTGATAGGGCAAAACTTACTTCAACTGCAAGATGAAGATGGCGACTTTCTGATAGAAGCCTTGTTAAGAGAAGCACAAACAGGCGGAGGATTTCACCAATATTTGTGGCAAAAACCTTCGACAGGTGAGGTGGTATCGAAGCTGAGTTACGCCGCTTGGTTAGAGCGCTGGGACTGGATGATTGGCACCGGCTTGTATATTGAGGATGTGCATCAAGAAGTGGCCTCGATGCAGGCCGCAATTAACAAGAATATTGAAACCACGTTCTTTTCGATTGTGGTGATTCTGAGTGTGACGGTCGCGGTCATCATTGTACTGACGTTGGCCATTAACATGCATGAACATCGGATAGCGGATAACAACTTGAAGGAACTAGCTCATAAGACGGTGATGTTTCAAGAGGACGAAAAGAAGCATCTAGCGCGTGAGTTGCATGATGGTATTAACCAGTTATTAGTGTCGAGTCGCTGTCACTTAGAACTGCTCGGTAATAAGCTACAAAGCGAAGACCTTAAAGCGCATTTGAATAAGTCTCAGCATTCACTGATGCGGGCAATCGAAGAGGTGAGGCATATTTCGCATCAACTTCGACCAAGTTCATTGGATGATATCGGCTTAGAAGCGGCGTTGTCTTCGCTGTTATTAGACTTTCAGGCGCACTCGAGCATTGAAGTGGAAACCTTGTTTAATACGCAGCCGGGAAAGTTGAAATCAGAAGCTGCGACGACTTTATATCGAGTGGTGCAAGAGTCACTGAATAATATAGAGAAACACGCACAAGCGACCAAAGTAACGGTTATCGCACAGCAAATTGGCAATGTGTTGCAGTTGCTCATCCAAGATAATGGGGTTGGTTTTAATACCTATAAAGCAATGGAAAAGCGAGGTATTGGGTTACGTAACATGAGAGAACGGGTGGAGTTCATCGGTGGTGACTTTGAATTGATGAGTGAGGTTGGCTTTGGAACGGAAATTACAGTGTTACTGACACTAGAGGGATTAGTGAATGAGTGAAGTTATTCGAGTTGTGATTGCAGATGATCACCAAGTGGTACTGGATGGCTTTATGGCGAGATTAGAACTCGAGCCTGATATTAGCGTGATAGGTACCGCCAGCAATGGATTAGAAGCCGTTGAAATGGTTAAAGACCTGCGCCCTGATGTGGTGTTGATGGATATCAGCATGCCTATCATGAATGGTATTGATGCCACTCACCTGATTAAAGAGGAAGATCCTCAAGCCAAGGTGCTGATGCTGACCATGCATAACAACCGTGAATACATCATGAAGGTGATGCAGTCGGGTGCTGTCGGCTATATGTTGAAAGAAATTTCGGCTGAAAAAATGGTGCAGGCAATCAAGACGGTCAATCAAGGCTCGACCTATTTCTGTGAAAAAGTGACTCAGAACTTGTTTACTCAGCCTATTACTCCGACGCAATCTGTGAAGAACCCATTGAGTAGGCGTGAGGAAGCTGTGTTGAAATTAGTGGCTAAAGGGGAGAGCAGTAAAGAGATCGCGAAGGGATTAAATATCAGTTACCGAACGGTTGAAACCCATAGACAAAATATCAAGCATAAGCTCGACATTCACTCTACGGCAGAGCTTGCCAAGTATGCTGTTAGTTCTGGGCTTGTAGAGTGATGTTACGCTAAATTACAGTGAATGTGTAATTTAATTACCAAATGTGCCGTTTATACCCGCTTTTTGATGGTTTTTTTAGTATTTTTGCGACGAGTTGTTATTCTTCCTTTCGAAATTTAAGCGCCAAATGCAATGTTGCAAATTGTGCGCTACTTATTAGAGAGGATGCATGGAGCCTGTAAAGGATAGGTATAGTATTGATAATACTGATTATACCGTAGGACAAGATAATGTTCAGAAATGGGGTTTTGATGTTCATAATCCTGTATTTGGAATCAGCGCTGGGGCGATAATTGCTTTCCTGATTGCGCTTTTGGTTGCAGAACCTGAAACAGCTAAAGCGGCACTTGATGGCGTTAAGTGGAAAGTCATCGGTAACTTCGATGGTTTCTTTATGTGGGCTGCGAACCTTTTCGTATTTTTCTGTTTTGTCCTCATTATCTCCCCGTACGGAAAGATACGTATAGGTGGCGATGATGCTAAAGCAGAGCACTCTAACCTATCTTGGATGTCGATGTTATTCGCCGCGGGAATGGGTATTGGTTTGATGTTCTGGGGTGTGGCAGAGCCAGTAGCTTACTTTACCGGTTGGTATGAAACACCGCTCGGTGTTGAAGCGTATTCTCCTGAAGCGGCTAAGTTGGCACTAGGTGCAACCATCTACAACTGGGGCTTGCACGGTTGGGCAATCTACGCCGTTGTTGCTTTGTCTCTTGCCTTCTTTACTTTCAATAAAGGCTTACCGCTTTCTATTCGCTCAATCTTTTACCCGCTACTCGGTGACAGAACTTGGGGGTGGTTTGGTCATATCGTTGACATTGTCGCAGTACTTGCAACATTGTTTGGCCTTGCAACATCACTTGGCCTAGGTGCACAGCAAGCCGCAAGCGGTATTAACCATGTATTTGGTACCGATGGCGGTATTGGTATGCAGCTTATTGTTATTGCAGTGGTAACACTGTTGGCAACAATGTCGGTGATTCGCGGTATTAACGGTGGTGTTAAGGTTCTCAGCAACGTCAACATGGTTGTTGCATTAGGCTTGCTGATCTTCGTAACTATCGCGGGTGGCATGGCGGGTATTAAGGCGATACCAACCGCGCTAATGGGCTACATTGAGAACTTTATTCCTCTTAGCAACCCTCATGGTCGTGATGATGAAACATGGATGCAAGGTTGGACGGTATTTTACTGGGCTTGGTGGATTTCATGGTCACCATTCGTAGGCATGTTCATCGCTCGTATCTCTAAAGGTCGTACAATTCGTGAATTCATCGTTGCAGTCTTATTTATCCCGACGTCTGTCATTATCATTTGGATGGCTATTTTCGGTGGTATTGCGATTGACCAGGTGGCGAATAAAGTGGGTGAGATTGGTATAAATGGTCTGCAAGATATTACACTTTCTCTATTCCACACTTATGATGCGCTGCCAATGAGCTCAGTGCTTTCAGTGGTATCGATTGGTTTGATTATGGTGTTCTTCATCACTTCATCAGACTCAGGTTCATTGGTTATTGATAGCATTACTTCTGGCGGTAAAGTCGATGCACCTGTTCCACAGCGTGTATTTTGGGCATTGATGGGCGGCGCGATTGCGGCGGTTCTACTGTGGGTTGGTGGTACTGAATCTATTCAGGCATTACAAGCTGGAACAGTCTCAATGGCATTACCATTTGCTTTCATATTATTGCTTATGTGCCTAAGTTTATTTCTTGGTTTACGTACAGAGAATCAATTGGTTAAGCAGCAAAGTGCTTTGAGCTAAAAGTATTTTTTCAAATAGAGGCCGACTTAGTCGGCCTTTTTTTCGCCGCAAATATAAGTGATTATCTATATTTTGTTTGAAAATCCATCGAACTGATTCTAGTTTACTGAAAACAATAAGTTAACCTGCTAAACTTCAGACATCCAAGTATTTGAATTATTGTGACAACAGCTTGTACTACTTGGATCGTATGTTCGAGTTTGTGATTCAGTCACAGGAAAGTAAGGGATATGAGGTCAACAGACCTTATAAGTATTCCGTAGAGAGGAATAATGACTAAAGGTATAGATAAATACAGTATCGACAGTACGGATTACACTGTTGGTCAAGATAACGTCCAAAAATGGGGTTTTGACGTTCATAACCCAGTGTTTGGTATCAGTGCGGGACTCATCACTTTGTTCTTGATCGGTGTGCTGCTTACAGATACCGCTTCAGCGAAGTCAGCATTGGATGGTGTTAAATGGCAAATTATCAATTCATTTGATTGGTTGTTCATTTGGTCCGGTAATATTTTCGTTATTTTTTGCTTAGGCTTGATTGTTTCTCCGTTTGGTAAAATCCGCCTTGGTGGTGTTGATGCAACGGCAGATTACTCATTCATGTCTTGGTTATCGATGCTGTTTGCTGCAGGTATGGGTATTGGCTTGATGTTCTGGAGTGTTGCAGAACCTGCGGCTTACTACACAGGTTGGTATGAAACGCCACTTGGCGTAGAGGCAAATACACCAGAAGCTGCAAAACTAGCACTCGGTGCAACCATGTATCACTGGGGGCTTCACCCTTGGGCTATTTATGGTGTTGTGGCGCTTTCACTGGCTTTCTTCTCTTACAACAAGGGATTACCGCTTTCAATTCGTTCTATCTTCTACCCAATTTTAGGTGATAGAGCGTGGGGCTGGGCTGGTCACATCGTTGATATTCTTGCTGTACTTGCAACCCTGTTTGGTTTGGCGACATCGCTTGGCCTTGGTGCGCAACAAGCGGCAAGTGGTATTCAGCATGTATTCGGCATTGAGGCAGGCTTAGGGTTACAAGTCATTGTTATTACCGTAGTAACTTTGCTAGCGGTCGTATCCGTACTTCGTGGTATTGATGGTGGCGTTAAAGTTATCAGTAACATCAACATGTTGGTTGCTTTCCTACTGCTTATCCTAGTAGCTCTAATCGGCTACGCAGTGACTCTAGGTTCAATCCCTACAACATTGATGGCATACATCGAGAACATCATTCCGTTGAGCAACCCTCACGGTCGTGAAGATGAAGCTTGGTTACATGGTTGGACTGTATTCTACTGGGCCTGGTGGATCTCATGGTCTCCATTTGTCGGTATGTTTATCGCGCGTGTTTCTAAAGGTCGTACTGTTCGTGAGTTCATTACAGCGGTACTGATTGTTCCAACGACAGTGACTATCATTTGGATGTCAGTGTTCGGTGGTATGGCAATTGATCAAATCGTGAATAAGGTTGGTACCCTAGGTCAAAATGGCTTAACTGATGTATCACTGGCAATGTTCCAAATGTTTGATGTATTGCCGTTTGGTACTCTGCTTTCAATCATTGCGGTTGTATTGGTTCTCGTATTCTTTATTACATCGTCTGACTCGGGCTCTTTAGTTATCGACAGCATTACTGCTGGTGGTAAAGTTGATACGCCTGTACCTCAACGTGTGTTCTGGGCGTTCCTTGAAGGTGCGATTGCAGTAGCTCTATTGTGGGTTGGCGGTACTGAAGCCGTTCAAGCTCTGCAAGCGGGTGCAATCTCAACAGCATTGCCATTCACCATCATTCTATTGTTGATGTGTGTGAGCCTACTAATGGGTATGCGAACAGAGAAAAGATAGACTACGTACTATTCGATTTTTCATCTTTTTGATGTCGAATACAAAGTAAAACAAAAGGCAGAAGAGGAAACTCTCCTGCCTTTTTTTATCCATTTTACAGCCTGTAAAACTGTATATATCGTAGAAATCGTCGTTGAAATGGCGCCTTGAATTTGGCGAAAAGCCAAGTAATTGGCGAAAGCTAAGTTTTTGGTTTTATTGCAAATATAATGTGATGTAAAACTGTGAAATAGCTCGAATCGTTTGCTTAAATTGGGTAGTATTCGCTAGATTTTCCACCACTCGTGAAACTTACTAATGAAATTAACACTTAAGCAGAAGTTGATAGGTGCTAGCCTATCTGCTGTTATCGTCATGGCAACAGCCTTGACTTGGTTATCAGCAAACCAATTATTTGAAGAGACTCGTAATGGCGTATACCAACGAGCTGAAAGCGTATCTGAAGCAGCATCTGAAGGTATTAAAAACTGGATTGATATTCGCACGGATATCGCATCAGCGTTTAATGACTTTTCACGAGAGGATGATGTTGTTCCTTTCCTTAAGCAAGCTCGTGTAGCGGGTGGCTTTGACGATATCTTTTTAGGTACTCCAGAAGGCGGAATGTACCGTTCACATCCTGAACGTAATCGTGCAGATTACGACCCTCGTCAACGCCCTTGGTACCAGGAAGCAAACGCAGCCGGTAAGCAAATTATTACAACCGCTTATCAAGATGCGATTACCCAAGCGCTTCTAGTTACGATTGCTGAACCTGTTCGTCATAACGGTAAGCTTGTTGGTGTTGTTGGTGCGGATGTACTTATTGATCAACTAGTCAACGATGTTATCAGCTTAGATGTTGGTGACAACGCTTACGCAATGCTCATTGATGCCTCTGACGGCACATTCCTAGCACACCCAGACTCAGCACTGAGCCTTAAGCCTGTAAGCCAGCTTTCAAACGACATTTCTATGCCTATCATCGAAAACGCAGTGCGTACGGGTAGCATCGAGATCATCAAAGAGCGCGGTGCTGAGAAGCTGCTTTACTTCACTAATGTGCCTAACACGAACTGGATTTTCGCAGTTCAGATGGACAAAGCAACAGAAGAAGCGAATCACTCAATACTTCTTACGCAACTCATTACTACAGCGGTTGTAATTACTCTGATCGTTATCGTGTTGGTTTCTATGTTGGTTAGTTTCCTATTCCGCGACTTAAACCGCGTTTCAGCGGCACTTGAAGAAATTGCTTCAGGCGAGGGCGACTTGACCCAACGTCTTGAGCTTAAAAGTGATGACGAAATTGGTAAACTTGCGGCAAATTTCAACCATTTTGTGGGCAACATGCACACCATGGTGCTCAAGCTAAGTGAAGTGTCTGCTGCATTGGGTAACCAAGCACGTCAAACAGCCTCTCAAGCTGAAGAGCGTAGTGCTCGCATTCAGATGCAACAAGACGAAATCAATATGGTAGCAACAGCCGTGAACGAAATGGCTGCAGCAACGCAAGAGATTGCGGGTAACGCTGATCAAACTGCACAGAATTCATCTGAAGCTGTTGGCGCTTGTGAACACGGTACGGGTCAAGTTACACAGACTCAAAGCTCAATTCAAAATCTTGCACAAGAAGTTCAAATTGCAACAAACGTGATTCTTGAGCTGGAAGAGCACGGCAATAGCATCAACGCTATCTTGTCTAACATTCAAGGCATTGCTGAACAAACTAACTTACTTGCACTTAACGCGGCGATTGAAGCTGCCCGTGCTGGCGAACAAGGTCGCGGTTTTGCGGTTGTTGCTGATGAAGTGAGAGTTTTGAGCCAACGTACACACGGTTCAACTCAAGAAATTCAACAAACGATTGAATTACTGCAAGGTACAACGGGCAAAGCGGTAAGTATCATGAACGATAGCCGAACGCTTGCTGAAACCAGTGTTGATGACTCAAACTCAGCGGCCGCTAGCTTAACGCAAATTCATGCTGCTGTTGAACGTATCAGTGATATGGCGACTCAAATCGCTTCTGCTGCAGAAGAGCAAGCGTCAGTTACGTCTGAGATTACTCGTAACACTGAAGGAATCCGTGACGTATCTAACGAGCTAGCAGGTGAAGCGCACCAAGCTGCAGAACAAGCTGCTCAGCTTTCTGAACTGTCTAATGAACTAGAAAATGAAATCAGCCGTTTTAAGCTGTAATTATAGATAGATAGAACGAAGCCCCAACTTAGGTTGGGGCTTTTTTATGTTCGCTTTTTAGAAGAAGCAAAATGTCGTGATCTAATCATGCTGGGCTATTGTTTATTGAAGGTTAAACCGCCCGAGCGTGACACCGAATATGTTTTATTATGGCTTCTAAACCTTGACTCCGACTGGCGCTAAGCTGAGATTTTAAATCTAACTGGCGGAACCAGTCTTTAATATCGAACTCTAGAACGCTCGCGGGTTGTTGGTTGTTATAGGCGATCAACACCAACGCCAGCAAACCTTTAACTAATGAAGAATCGCTGGTCGCTTGTATCGACATTTTATTCTGTTGACCGATGGAAAGATCTAGCCATACGTTACTTTGGCAGCCTGCGATAAGATGTGTTTTATTCATCTTTGTCACAGGGAAGGGCTCTAATCGGTCCCCCAATTCTATCAAATACATATAACGTTCTTCCCAGTCAGCGCATCGCTCGAAGTTTTTCTGGAGCTTTTCAGGGGACATAAGCTACCTTAACAGTTGGTGGATTCGTTTTAGTGACTGGCACAAGGCGTCTATGTCTTTGGGCCTTGTGTACATGCCAATCGATGCGCGACACAGCGAGTTCTGACCGAGTCGTTTTATAAGGGGCATTGCGCAGAGATGCCCGGTACGAATCGCAATACCATATCTATCTAAGAATGAACCCACATCAAAAGAGTGTTGATTTTTCATATTAAAAGCCAAAACGCCCGTGCGGTTATCATCATCGCCATAGAGCTCTATTGCTGGTACCTGTCTAATGCTCTCCACCAAATAATTCATTACATTTTTTTCATAGTCAGAGATCTCTTTGAAGCCGATAGTTTCTATGTAGTCTAGAGCGGCGCCTAAACCTAAAATGCCTGCAATATTCGGAGTGCCCGCTTCGAACTTCCACGGAGCTTGGCCAAACGAGGTTCCCAAAGGCAGGGTCACTTGATCGATCATGGCTCCGCCGCCTTCCCATGGCACCATGTTGTCGAGATGTGTTTTTTTTGCATAAAGCACGCCGATGCCTGTCGGGCCATACAGTTTGTGCCCAGAGAAGGCGTAGAAATCACAATCGAGGTCCGTCACATTGACTTCATGGTGCATGACAGCTTGAGCACCGTCGACTAACACGGGGACTTTTGCTTTATGTGCAGCTTTGACTATCGTTTTAATTGGGTTTGCGCGGCCTAGAACATTCGATACGTGGCTAATCGCCAGCAGCTTTGTCTTTGTATTCATTAGCGAGACAAGGTCGTTGAGATTCAAATAGCCATTTTTTGCCATTGGCCAAACACGAATGTTGACATTATAAATTTCAGAAAGCATCTGCCAAGGAACAAGGTTGGCGTGATGCTCCATTTCCGTCACGATGATTTCGTCACCCGCTTTTAACCTAGGGCGCAAATAGCTATTCGCAACGAGATTGATGGCCTCTGTCGTCCCTTTGGTAAAAACAATAGTTTCTCTGGATTTAGCTGAAATGAACTGAGCAAGTTTTTCTCTTACTTGTTCCATTTCTTCGGTTGCTTTAGAGCTTAGGTAATGGACACCGCGATGAACACTCGCATAATCATGTTGATAAAACTGAGTCATGCGGTCGATAACGACTTGAGGGGTTTGGGCCGTTGCAGCACTGTCTAAATAGACCAAAGGCTTGTCGTAAACTTGAGTTCTTAGAGCTGGGAAGTCATTAAACCAAGGGCTTGTCTTTTCGCTCGAATCAATCATTAGGACATCCTTTATTGAGTGACGCATTGATTTTATCTATCGCAGATTGTCTTAGGGTGGGGTGTTTAATTCTCTCGGTAACGTCAATGACAAACGCAGAGGTAATCATGTGTTCTGCTCGTTCTTTTGGGATACCTCTAGAGCGTAAGTAGTTGATTTGGCTTGGGTCTATTTGCCCTGTTGTTGCACCATGGCTGCATTTGACATCATCGGCATAAATCTCTAATTGAGGTTTAGAGTTTACCTGGGCGTCATCGCCTAGAATCAGACTGTGGGTGTCCATTTGTCCGTCTGTTTTTTGCGCGGTAGGGTCAACATAGATCATGCCGTCGAAAACAGACTTAGATTGATTTCGGGCAATGGTTTTATGATTTTGTTCACTTTGGCAGTGAGCTGCATTGTGCTTCAAATAGGTGCGAGTATCAAAAACTGCCTCACCTTGAGGTAGGGAAATACTGTCCATAGCGACAAAACCTTGTTCGCCAGTTAGTTCTGAACTTACTTGATGTCGTATCAATTGGCCGGAGTAGAGCAAGCAACAAGAGTAGGCGCTAGCATGCGCATTAATCACCAAATCGTTATGACCGAAGTGATGTTGACTTAAGGCCTCTTCGACAATTTTAGTGTGATGATAGTGAGCACCGCAACCAACGTGTTGTGTTAAGCGAGATAATGTTACGCCTCTACCACTACCTTGTGAAACATGGTGTTCGATGACGGTGACTTCCGCATGATCTGCGACTTCAATATGGCTTCTGTAGCTTGATACATCACCTTGTTTTCCGGAATTGATATGCAGAAGATAAATAGGTTTCGATACCTGCGAGTTAGCTTCGACTTCGATTAATATGCCACTTGAAGCGGTAGCATCAGTAATATAGGTAAAAGCGTCTGGCTTTATTGAACGAGATAGCTCATCGATTTCAATTGGAGAGAGCGCGCAGATGGGAGTCACTCGAACTTTTGGAATCCAGTCGGAGTATCGAGCTAAAAAGAAGCCGTCGACGAAGACTAATCGATAAGCATCAATGTCTAAACTGAATTTGTTGTATGGCGTGTTAGCTGTCGACTGCTGTGGTGCGCTGCTTAGCTCTAGTTCGTTTAATCGGTCAAGAGGCGTGTATTTCCAGTCCTCATGTTGAGGGGACGGTAACTCAACCCCAAGCAATTTAGACCATTGTTTTTTTTGCCACTCATGCGGTCGAACAAGGGTTTCAAATGAATCAAGCAATGAATGTTTATTGTTCATCAATGATCCACCCATAGCCTTTCTCTTCTAATTCTTGAGCTAACGTATGGTCACCAGATTTTACAATTTTCCCTTGGTACAACACGTGCACGAAATCTGGTTTGATGTAATTGAGGATACGTTGATAGTGCGTGACTAAAATGAAAGCTCGTTTTTCATTCTGTAGCGCGTTTATACCTTCAGAGACGGCTTTAAGAGCATCAATATCTAGACCGGAGTCGGTCTCGTCTAGTATACAAAGATCAGGTGAGAGCACCGCCATTTGTAGAATGTCATTGCGCTTTTTCTCTCCACCAGAGAATCCCTCATTGACAGAGCGTTGGAGTAAATTGTCCGGCATCTTCAACAATTGCGCTTTTTCTTCCAATAGATCTTCAAAGTCAAAACGATCGATTGGTTCTAAGCCTCGATATTCACGAACCTCGTTGAGAGCTGTATTTAGAAAGAGTTTGTTACTGACACCTGGAATTTCGACAGGGTACTGAAAGGCTAAAAATACCCCTTCACCGGCTCTTTCTTCTGGATCTAGCTCTGTAAGATCTTGACCTTTGAAAACAATCTCACCACTGACGACCTCGTAATCATCCTTGCCTGCCAGTGTGGCGGATAGGGTACTTTTTCCTGAACCGTTCGGTCCCATAATTGCGTGAACTTCACCAGGTTTAACGGTTAGGTTAATGCCCTTTAGGATGCTGTTTTCTTCAACGCTAACATGTAAGTTTTTAATTTCTAACATTTTATCCCACACTATGCTCGAGGCTGATTGATAGAAGTTTCTGCGCTTCAACAGCGAATTCGAGTGGTAATTCTGAAAATACGTCTTTACAAAAACCATTGACGATCATGGATATCGCGTTGTCTTCACTGATCCCTCTTTGGGTGCAGTAAAACAGTTGATCTTGGCCAATTCGAGAGGTCGTCGCTTCGTGTTCAACGTGAGCAGACGGGTTTTTGACTTCGATATAAGGAAAAGTGTGAGCCCCACATTCAGCGCCGATTAACATTGAATCGCACTGAGTGAAGTTTCTCGCACCTTCTGCGTTAGGGGTGACTTTAACCAGCCCTCGGTAACTGTTCTGGCTTTTGCCTGCTGAAATCCCTTTTGAAATGATGGTAGAGCGAGAGTGTTTTCCTATATGAACCATCTTAGTGCCGGTATCGGCTTGTTGAACGCCATTCGTTAAAGCGACGGAGAAAAACTCACCAACAGAGTAGTCTCCTTTGAGAATTACGCTTGGGTACTTCCACGTTATCGCAGAACCTGTTTCTGATTGAGTCCAAGACATTTTGCTGTACTCGCCTTCGCAAACCGCACGTTTGGTTACAAAGTTGAGTATGCCGCCTTGTGAATCCTCTGCTCCTGAGAACCAGTTTTGCACTGTGGAATATTTAACTTCAGCACGCTTGTGAATGACGACTTCTACGACGGCGGCGTGAAGCTGATAGGTATCTCTCATCGGGGCAGAGCAACCTTCAATGTAGCTGACGTATGAGTCCTCATCAGCCACTAAAATTGTTCTTTCAAACTGCCCTGTTTTTGCTTGGTTTATTCGAAAGTAGGTAGAGAGTTCTCTTGGGCATCTCACACCTTTAGGGATGTAAACAAAAGTGCCGTCAGAGGCAACAGAGGCATTCAAAGCCGCAAAGAAGTTATCTTCAGGTGGAACAACGGTGCCTAGGTATTGCTGCACGAGTTCAGGGTATTCTTGGATAGCTTCGCTGAATGAACAGAAGATGATTCCGAGTTCTTTCAGTTCGTTTTGATAGGTAGTGGTGACGGAAACTGAATCGAAGATTGCATCAACAGCAATTTCTGAACCTTCTCTAACTGGAATCCCCAGTGTTTCAAAGGCTGTCTCGACTTCTTCGGTTAAAAATTCATTCGAGCCATCATCACTATCTTTGTCGCAGCTAGAGCAAGTTGGCGCGGAGTAGTAACTGTAATCTTGGTAATTTAGGTCTGGATAATCGGCTTTTAGCCAATGCGGTTCCTCCATTGTTCGCCATTTACGGAATGCTTTGAGGCGAAACTCCAACATCCATTCGGGTTCGTTACGTTTTGCGGAGATTGCTCGAACGACTTGTTCGTTGATTCCCTTCGACAAAGTATCTGAAGATAACTCAGTGTAGAAACCTTCACGATAGTGACTGCTGTGCAGTAACTCTGTAACTTCAGGCTGCGTTTCTAATGCGCACATGGTTAAACTCCAAAACTCTCGCCACATCCACAAAGGTTCTTCACTTTGGGATTATTGTATACAAAATTACTGTTTAAACCCTGACGCACAAAGTCGATCTCTGTGCCATCGATCATAGGTAGGGCTTTGAGTGCAATATAGAAAATGACGTCATGTGATTCGTACTTGATGTCGTCATCGGATGGCGAATCGATCAGCGCCACTTCATATGCAAACCCCGTACAGCCAGAGGACTTAACCGTGAGGTGGAAGTGCTTTTGCCCATGTGATAACTGGGAAATTCTGTTTGCGGCACTTTCACTTAACGTGACGCCTTGCCACTCCATATCATGTATGGATATGTCATTAGAACCGGAACTCGAAATACTCACCTTACTGCTCCATATTTGACTGGTGACAATAGATGATATTGATTATCATTTGCATATCAACCATGTATTGTCTATGGTCTTTAAGTCGAGGATCAATATGTTGACAAAACATAAATCCCAAATACTATATGTGCCAATATATATTAGTAATGATTATCATTAAGATTTAATTGAGGTTGTATAATATGGATGTCATCGTTTATTCCAAGCCACAGTGTGTGCAATGCACAGCAACGGTTAAGGCGTTACAGAGCAAAGGTATTGAGCATACAGTTGTTGATTTAACGTGCGACGAAATCGCAATGGAAAGAGTTCAATCAATGGGTTATCGACAAGCTCCCGTGGTTGTGGCCAATGACCGCCACTGGTCTGGTTTTAGACCTGACATGATCAGCGCGTTGGGTTAATGATTGTTTATTACTCTAGCGCTTCGGGGAATACGAAGCGGTTTGTCGAACAGCTAGGATTACCTGCGATCAGGCTTCCTACTGAGGCCAATGGAAGGACGCTAGAGATTGAGCAACCATTTGTACTCATATGCCCGACTTATGCCGATGGTGAGGGGCGAGGAGCTGTGCCTAACTCCGTTATAAGTCTATTGAATAACCCGAATAATCGAGCATTGATTAAAGGTGTGATTGCATCGGGAAATCGAAACTTTGGAGCTCTTTTTGCTCGCGGAGGTGCCATTGTCGCTGAAAAATGCAATGTGCCGCTGTTGTACCGTTTCGAACTATCTGGAACCCAGAGCGATATTGATATCGTGACAAATGGGTTAGAACAATTTTGGAAACATCATGGATAACCACTTTGAGAACGAGTCCCTTGACTACCATGCTTTAAACGCAATGTTGAATCTACTTGATGAACAAGGGACGATTCAGTTTGTGGCAGACAAGCAAGCGACTCGACAGTTTTTCTTACAACACGTTAATCAAAATACCGTTTTCTTTCATAATTTAGACGAGAAGATCGACTATTTGCTTAGAGAGGGATATTACGAGGCTCAAGTTATTGAGCAATATGATCGTAGTTTTCTTCATCAAATCTGGGCAAATGCCTATCAAGCCAAATTTCGATTCCGAACGTTCTTAGGTGCTTATAAGTTTTTTACTTCCTATGCACTGAAAACTCGTGATGGTAAGCGATATTTAGAAAGGTTCGAAGACCGAGTGGTTATGACTGCACTGTTACTGGCTCGTGGTGACTGTGAATTTGCACTGGCACTAATGGAAGAAATCATTCATCAGCGCTTTCAACCGGCTACGCCCACTTTTATTAACTCCGGCAAAAAGAGCCGTGGTGAATTGATCTCCTGCTTTTTGTTGAGAATTGAAGACAATATGGAGAGCATCGGTCGTGCGATTAACTCATCGTTGCAACTCTCACGTCGTGGCGGTGGTGTAGCTTTACTTCTGACGAACTTAAGAGAGCAAGGTGCGCCCATTAAGGGGATCTTAAATCAAAGTTCAGGTGTCGTCCCTGTGATGAAATTGCTTGAAGACAGTTTCTCGTATGCAAACCAATTGGGGTCTAGGCAAGGCGCGGGTGCTGTCTATCTCAATGTTCACCATCCAGACATCATGCAATTTCTTGATACAAAAAGAGAAAATGCAGATGAAAAAATCAGAATTAAGACCTTGAGCCTTGGTGTTGTCATTCCCGATATTACTCTGGAATTAGCCAAGCAAAACAAAGATATGTACTTGTTTTCTCCTCATGATGTTGAGCGAGTGTATGGCGTACCTTTCTCTGAAATTAGCGTGACGGAGAAGTACCATGAAATGGTGGACGACCCGAGGATCCGCAAAGGGAAAATGAGTGCAAGAGGGCTTTTCCAAACGCTTGCCGAGATCCAATTTGAGTCGGGCTATCCATACATTATGTTCGAAGATACGGTTAATCAGGCTAACCCCATTCAGGGGCGTGTAAATATGTCTAACTTGTGTTCTGAAATATTGCAGGTCAACGAGGCGTCAAATTATGATGATGACTTGAACTATAGTCATGTCGGGCGAGATATTTCGTGCAATTTAGGCTCGATCAATATTGCTAAAGCCTTGGATGGAGGCCAGTTATCTCAAACCGTAGATACCGCAATTCGAGCATTAAATGCAGTGTCAGAGATGAGCGCAATCAACAGTGTTCCTTCGATAAGAAAGGGCAACGATGAAAGTCATGCTATTGGTTTAGGTCAGATGAACTTGCATGGTTTTTTGGCTCGAGAACGCATTCACTATGATTCATCAGAGGCCATTGATTTCACCAGCAGTTATTTTGCCTGTGTTTTATATCACTGTCTCGTGGCTTCCAATAAGTTGGCACAAGAGAAAAAGAGTACGTTCAAAGGGTTCGAAGATTCTAGTTACAGTGATGGGTCTTTCTTCGACAAATATTTGCAGCAGGATTTCTCGCCAAAATTGGACGTGGTCCAAGATCTCTTTAGCCGTTTAGATATACGAATACCCACCGTGTCTGAGTGGAACGAATTGAAACAACTCGTCATGAGCTCAGGGCTATACAACCGATACTTACAGGCCATTCCTCCTACAGGCTCAATTAGCTATATCAACGACTCTACCGCTTCTATTCATCCCGTTACCGCTAAAGTGGAGATAAGAAAAGAGGGTAAAATTGGGCGAGTTTACTTCCCTGCGCCGTATTTGAATAACTCCAATTTAGAGTACTTCCGTGATGCCTTTTCCATAGGCCCTAAGGCAATAATCGATGTCTATGCAGCGGCCACCGAACATGTTGATCAAGGCCTTTCATTAACTTTGTTTTTTGACGATGAGGTAACGACGAGAGATATCAACAAAGCTCAGATCTACGCATGGAAAAAGAAAATTAAAACGCTTTACTACATCCGAATGCGACAGAAAGCATTAGAAGGTACTCAAGTCGAAGGGTGCGTGTCGTGCTCACTGTAATAAAGGGATAAACGCAATGAAAAAGATGGAATCCGGACCTGTTCAAGCGATTAACTGGAATCGTATGATTGATGGCAAAGATCTAGAGATTTGGAATCGCCTGACGGTTAATTTTTGGCTGCCTGAAAAGGTACCTTTATCCAATGATATTCAAACATGGAAGCAACTAACTGAAGAAGAGCAAACGCTAACGATTAGAGTTTTTACCGGTTTAACGTTACTCGACACGATTCAGAATACGGTGGGTGCGCCAGCCTTGATGGAAGATGCGAGAACACCTCATGAAGAAGCGGTATTAACCAACATCGCGTTTATGGAGGCAGTTCATGCTCGTAGCTACTCTTCTGTATTCTCAACTTTGTGTACTACGCCGCAAATTGATGAAGCGTTTCGCTGG
This sequence comes from Vibrio sp. 10N.286.46.A8, assembly GCF_041470165.1. NCBI lineage: Bacteria > Pseudomonadati > Pseudomonadota > Gammaproteobacteria > Vibrionales > Vibrionaceae > Vibrio > Vibrio sp. 10N.286.46.A8. The sequence goes on along the minus strand of NZ_JBFRLX010000157.1, from coordinate 8,648 downwards.
GCTGAAGAGAACCCTCTGTTACAGAAAAAAGCACAGATTATCCTCGACGATTATTTGGCTGAAGGCGACCCGCTAAAGAAAAAAGTGGCCAGTGTTTTTCTAGAGAGTTTCTTATTCTATTCTGGGTTTTATCTACCCATGCATTGGTCGAGTCGGGCAAAACTGACCAATACAGCGGATTTGATCCGTCTGATTATTCGTGATGAGGCGATTCATGGTTACTACATTGGATATAAATTCCAACTTGCTTACCAATCTCTTAGTGAGGAAGAACAGGCGAGAGTTAAGGATGAAGCTTATTCATTAATGTTCTCTCTTTATGAAATCGAAACACAATATACAGAATCGCTTTATGATCCTGTTGGCTTAACTGAAGATGTGAAGCATTTTCTACATTACAATGCCAACAAAGCATTGATGAATCTCGGGTTTGAAGCATTGTTCCCGGATGAGTTGTGTCAGGTTAACCCTGCTATCATGGCCGCCCTGTCGCCCAATGCTGACGAAAATCATGACTTCTTTTCTGGTTCTGGATCTTCTTATGTCATAGGTAAAGCTGTCGCGACCGAAGACGATGACTGGGATTTTTGAACGAATAGCCCGAGTATGAACTCGGGCTTGAAAGAGGATTACTTACCCTTGAATCGACATCATCGTTCTAAGGCTTGCCGTTTGAAAATTAGGTCACTCAGACGGCAGATTTTGCTTTAACTCTAAAAGCATTTTATAAGCACTTTCGCCAGACATTTCGTATGGGTTAAATTGATCCGAAGTCGAAAATTGTAAGTTCAACAGTTCAGTCAAATTAGACTGCGGAATGTCTCCCATTGACCAATCTCCAAACTCTCGACAATCAACTTCCTTAAAATACAGTATGGTCACTCTCTCGTGCCGCTTATCGTTTAGGATGTGATTGTAGGTATGGTTTACCGCCTCCCTAGAGCCTTCAATGCATTGAAGAAAGTACTTTTGATTATGACTGAGAAGCCCTGTTAGATGGCTCTGCCGATTGTGGTCTCGTGAGATAGTGAGTATTTCATCCAGTGCTTTGGAATCACAACATTCGGAAAGTGTACTGACATAAATTAACCGAGTTAGGAACATAGGCATCATTTCGAATTTTTGTTCAAAGGGTATTAATAAATATAAGCCAAGCTCATGGAATTGCGAGTTATTGGCCTAATTGTCACTCGGTGGCTTTTGGAAGAGAGGATGGTGATGAAGTAGCAAAGGACAGCTAGCAAGATGCGCTAAAATGAGCCGAATGTTGTTCATTCAATCATTCTAGCGACCTACTTGCATCGAGTCTCTCGTTAGTCGTTAAGAACCGAAATCGATTCGACGTTGGAAGATGCATCGAATCGAACATTGACCAATACGCTTTCACGTTCGAAAGTCACATCATCAAAATCAGTGGCTGCGATCTTAAATCCATTCCTTGCGAATAAACTGGTCACTGTTGTTCGTTGTTTCTGTTCCATGGCGCTTGTCAGTAGTTCGTTCATTGTGATCTCCATTAAGTAACCGTGTGCATAGTGTAAGCGTACAGGGTCTACGTTATGAGTTCAATTGCTTAATCAATAAGCTGTGTTGATGAGTTCAATTGAATGATTTTGGCATTCCAAAATGTGATGAATAAGAGGGTAGGTGGTCGTATTACTTACGATAAGTATGGTGTAATGTGACCACCGTTCAGTAGACTTTTGGGTAGGGGTTTATTTAAAGAAATTCAATGTAATAAGTGGTTACAAATCGAACTAGTGTGGTTTGTGGTTTTACGTTTTTTCGAAATTACTTTGTATTGGTTCAGGTTATTGCGATGTCGCATCTTCGGCATCCTGTTTTAATCTTTAGCCATAAACGGACTTGATGACTTGATGGATTAGTAATTCTGCCGTTGCTTTTTGGATGTTGGGGTTTTTCAATTTAAGCGATAAGTCTTTGATCTAATGAGCAAGAAGGAACGTATTTCTGTTCATTTAATTGAAGATGAGTAGGCAAAGATGTTATCTAAAGAGACTGAATCAAGAATTATTGAAATGGCGTGGGAAGACAGAACGCCGTTTGAAGCAATAGAACTGCAATTTGGTTTAAATGAATCAGAGGTGATTCGCTTGATGCGCAGTCGTTTGAAGCTTGGCAGTTTCAAGTTGTGGCGTACTCGCGTTTCTGGTCGCTCTACCAAGCACGTAAAACTTCGTAGCTCAGATGTATCTAGAGGTTATTGCCCTACTCAGTATAAGCATCGTTAAATTGATACTTACGTAGATTTGTAGCCTCAATGGATATCCCTGTATGGAAAAGAAAGGAATAAAAGGAATGAAAAAGTTTATTACTCTATTTTTGGTATTGCTCTGCTTTGGTGTCAGCCATGTTCAGGCCAATGATGCGCGACTTAAGCAAGCTTACCAAAATCACCAAAGTGATGTTCAAGTACGTGGTTCGGGTTTAGTTTCACGATTGCTTCCAGACGATAATAAAGGCTCTCGACATCAGAAGTTTATCTTAAGACTCGACAGCGGACAAACTTTGCTGGTGGCACATAATATTGATTTAGCTCCTCGTATTCAGGGATTGAGAAAGGGCGATAGAGTTGAATTTTATGGGGAGTATGAATGGAACAAGAAAGGTGGCGTGATGCACTGGACTCACAAAGACCCTCGGAATCACCATGCTCATGGTTGGCTGAAGCATAATGGGAAAATATACGAGTAGACGACGTTTGGCATGCTGTACCTACGCTCGCCTTGGTTTCTGATTATATTGAATTCCTCATTTGGACCTCACTTATATTTGCTCTAATAGTAGAAAGAGCCGATAGTTCGGCTCTATCATTGGCTCTCGATAGGTCTATTTTTAAGCTAGCTTCGCTTGGTTATTTTTACATTAAATCCAACGGGAGACATCGTGAACGCAAACTGTTCAACCACCGTTTCAGGGGCCTGTTGTGGCTCGATACTGAATTCTTTAAACAATGTATGAAAGGCGAGTTTAATTTCCATCATGGCCAATGAGCGTCCAGGGCATAGCCTTGCTCCTCCACCAAATGGCTGAAGGTTAGAGAAGGAAGCGCCATCTTTTTCTACCCAACGATTCGGGTTAAACGTTGTTGGATCTTCAAATAAATCAGGGTCAAAACCATTTGCATGTAGCACCACAAAAACAGGAGTGCCTTTTTTTACTTCGATGTCACCAATCTGAGTGTCTCGTGTGGGTTCCAAATAAAGTTGTGGTGCTACCGGCTTTAATCGCATGGCTTCATACATCACCGCTGTCATATAGGGTGTTCGAGGAAGCGGCCATTCTAAGACCTTTCTCTTCCCTAGGGCGTCAAGTTCATCTTGTAAGGCCAACTCACTACTGCGATTGCCGCTGACTAAGAATGCCATCCATGCCAGTGTATTCGCTGTGGTATCTTCACCCGCTAATAGAAGGGTAATCGCATTAGCCATAATATCTTGGTCAGTTAATGAGGAATCTTGCTCTTGTTCCAATAACATGATTTGTAACATGTTCTCTGGTGAGTCTTTAAGGTTTGGTTCGCTAATCAGCCGAGCTCGTTGTTTTTCAATACATCCAGAAACAAAATGCCCAATTTCTTCCAAGCTGGCATCAAACTGCTTATCTTTTCTTGTTTTGAAAAAACGCCATAATGGAATTGGAGACTTACAACGTTGGTTTATTACCGGAAAAACGTCTTGTAAGCTTCGACCTAACGACGTAGTCGTTTGTTCTATCGAGTTAAAGTCTTCCCCGAACGCTAGCAGAGAAGTCACATCAACCGTGTATTTTTTAAATTCTGCGACTAATTCGACCACTTCTCCTGATTCTGCCAGCATTTCAAAGTGTTTGCCTAGGCGCTCTGTAATCACGCTTAACTGAGGGTGAAAATGTTTAAGGTGACTCGGCTGAAACATAGGTTCTGTTAATTTTCGTTGATGCTTCCAACGCTCCTCTTCAGCAGAGAATATGCCATTAAGCCCAGCTTCATCAAAGACACTTTCGATACTCTTTAGGCGGCGAAATTCATCCGGTCTCGATTTCAACACTGACTTGATTTGAGCTGCATCAGACAATACAAGTACATCCTTCAAGCCTAGCTTTAAACGGAAATGAGCACCGTACTCTTTAATCCAACACAACATTTGCTGATGAACATTGGGCTGTTTTAAATAGCTCACATGTCCTAAAACACCAGAAGTGGGTGGCATTGGTAGTTGCTCAATTCGCTTCATTTTCATTTCCTTATGTATATCATTGATGGCGCGTAACAATACTGAAGTTACGGCTAGAGCGATAAGTAAAAGTCAGCATCTAATTTAGCAAGTTTCATGGTTTGGTAAGTAAAGGTATGTAAGTGAGTGGTTAACCGCTAAGTTTACGAAACCTCGGAACCGGAGATTCCCCGACAATTACTTAACGAATATTTTTGATAGTGGACTAATTACGCCGTTGGCTCCTCTATCTATGATGTGAGTATATATTTGCGTTGTTTTTAGATCGGTATGTCCAAGCTGTTCTTGAACTGTTCTAATATCAGCACCGCTTTGAAGAAGGTGCGTCGCAAATGAATGCCTTAAAGTGTGGCAGGAGATGTTTTTCTCAATGTCGGCTTTTTGGCTAGCGACCTTAATGTGTTTTTGTAGTGCTGTTGGATGAATATGATGCCTACGTAATTCACCTGTTCGTAAATCGGGTGCCAGACGAGCAGAAGGAAAAAGAAATTGCCAATTTAAGCTTCTTTCTGCACTCGGGTATTTTTTAGCTAGAGAGTCGGGCAGGTATACGCCAGAAAAAGCTATATCATGTATATCTTGCTGATAGTATTCTGCGGATTTCTGTTGTTGTAACTTGATTGAAGGGAAAAGCTCGGGGGCTATTGTCACTATACGGTTCTTTCCTCCTTTTCCTTGCCACACTCGCACTGATTTGTAGTCATAGTCGATGTCTTGCATTCGTAAGTGTAGACACTCCATCAACCGTAGGCCTGACCCATACATTAATTGGTAAGGTAATTTGAAGTTAGGTGAGCAGTGGTTAAAGAACCTGCCAATTTCTTCTGGAGTCATAACCGTTGGCAACTTTCGGGATTTGTCTGAACGGCGAAACTGCATATCAAGTTCAATGGGTTCCTGAACGATTTCTTTGTATAAAAAGACTATCGCATTGAGGGCTAGGCTCTGCGTTTTTCTCCGAAAACCCATGCAAGCTATTTACGTTGGGTTAAAGATCTATCTACTACTTACGATCTGTCCCCCGATTTACTCACTGATCAACAGATTAGTGCGTATTTACGTACGCTCACCACAGAGCGGAGCTTAAGTAGTAGTACTTGTGCTCAAGCTTTGAATGCCATCTTGTTCTTTTATCGTGCCGTTTTGAATAGAGAATTTGAAGAGCGATTGGTTCCCCCGATTAAACGCGCCAGTAAAATACCGGAGCTGCTTAATCGCGAGGAAGTAAGAAGTATCATTAGTCATTGTCGAAGTCTTAAATATCAGACCGCACTTGAAATGTGTTATGGATGTGGCCTACGTGTCAGTGAGGTCGTAGGCTTGTACGTGAAAGACATTGATGGTACGGCGAAACGACTGCACATTCATTGTGGTAAAGGTAAAAAAGATCGCTTTGTTCCACTGGGTGATAGCCAACTGAATCATCTTCGAAATTACTGGTGTCATTATCATCCCACCGTAGTGCTGTTTCCCAGCCTAGAGCCCGAAAAGCCATTGGGTATTAGCTCTCTGCAGAAATGCTTCAAAGCAGCAAAAGTTGAGGCAAACGTCAGAAAATTAGGAGGAATACACGCTTTGAGGCACGCTTATGCGACTCATCAGCTTGAGTCGGGCATGCCTTTGAATGTTCTTCAGCGTTACCTCGGACATTCGAATATCAAAACGACATTGAGGTACACCCATTGGATTGGTCATCACAACGAAAGCTCGGACGGAAGTAAGTTCGACTTAGTTGCTCAACTATGGGAGGAGAGCGAATGAACGCATTATCTCCTTACCAAGCCGTATTAACACAAGGCTTAGAAGAGCTTGATAAAAGCAAAGTCACACCGAGACAGTGGCAAGTGCTTAACCATTTAAGAGACTGCCGAACAGAGCGTATGGGCAGCTACGACTGGCGTTGTCAGCAATGTGGTCATGAAACGCGTTGGTACTGCTCTTGTCGAGACCGTCATTGCCCCAATTGCCAAGAGCAGATGAGACAGCAATGGCTAACAAAGCGAAGCCAAGATATTTTACCTGTGGCCTACCATCATATGGTTTTTACCTTACCTCACGAGTTCAATGCTCTGGTTAAAGCGCATCCTAAGGTGGTTTATCAATGCTTGTTTCATTCAGTGTGGGCAACATTATGCGCGTTTGCTAATGAGCGGCATCACCTTGTCGGTCAACTTGGAGCATTAATGGTTCTTCACACTTGGGGAAGAAATCTGAGTCAACATACTCATATTCATTGCCTACTACCGAGTGGGGTGCTTACAAAAGATCGGCAATGGCAACCGACAAGAAAAGAGAGTTACCTGCTTCCGGTTAAAGCCTTATCCGTTCGCTTTAAGAAAGAGATGTTATGTCGAGTAAGCGAGTTGATAGCAACGCACAGTAATTTATTAGAGGAAGCCGCTAGTAAGAGATGGGTTGTGTACAGTAAACCTGTACTCCACGAGCCTACAGCGGTAGTGGGTTATCTATCTCGGTATTGCAATCGTATCGGGTTAAATCCCAACCAATTAAGTTATAACGTGGATGGCCGTATCACGATGAGTTACAAAGACTATCGAACCAATGGGACGCAAAGAATGTGTTATAATGCGGGCGAGTTACTTCGACGCTTACTTTTACATGTGTTGCCTAAAGGGCTAATGCGAATACGCTACTATGGCTTTTTAGCTAATGCTGTACGGGTAAAAGCGATAGCGGAAATTAGGCAAAGCTTACGAAAGCGACCCGTAGAGAAATCGGAAGTGCTGAAAGAGAAACCTTGTTGTCCGAACTGCCATAGCAATAGCATGGTACTCGTGTGCATCAATATTAGACCTAGGATAGTCGTTTCAGAGCACCGACTGACCTAGTTGTCTGATTGTAATGAATAAAATTATCGTTGTGTTATGGCGAGAGAGGGGCATTGTTCGCTTTTAAAAAGATTATGCAACGGGTATAGTCGCAGTAGATAAATTGGTGGCTAGAAGTGGAAAATGGACGGTTGATGGGGTACCAGTCTTAATGATAAGAGTGGAACGTAAGTCAGTCCTAAAAAGCAAACTCCATAGATAGAAGCGGCCAAGTCCAACAGGTATTTATCCATTGTGCTACGACAACGGATAAATACTTAAGCGTTAGAACTTACACGGAGATATCATGCTAGGAAAGCATCAAAAACCTTATGAGGAGTTTTATCACTCCACTCATGAAAATGAACATCTTGATACCAAAACGGAGTTACTAGTTGGTTTATCGGCTGCAATGGCAATGAATTGCTTACCTTGTACGCGATACTATCTAGCGCAGTCAAAGAAAGCAGGTATTACAAAAGGTGAAATTTCTGATGTAACAGCAAAAGTAATGGCGGTTGCAGCAGGGCAGAAAAAACTTCAAATGCAGGAGGTCTTAAGTAAGTACAAAATAGACCTCGATACATATGAATAACGTTCTAACAAGGCGCTAAACCCGACACTCAACGCTTGGCATTTTCGCTTCGCAAAAGTATATGCCAAGGTTTCGTGCGGGTTAGCGTGGCGTTAGCCGTAAAAATATCAGCTACATACTCTCTAAGGGTAATAAATTATGTCAAAGAAAAGTAGAGTTTCTCGTTCTAAGGAAGACTTAAAGATCGAGTTAAAAGAACAGCTTCAAATACTCCAACATGCTTGCAAAAGCTACGATGATGGTCTTGAAGCTATAGGGAAGCATATAGCTTTGAGTTTACGAGTACTCTTGCATCATCATGGGCAATCCCGATCATTGCTTGAACAGCTCGGGTTGCGAAATAAACGATTTTTTGATTCTGCCGGACCTTTGAGCCCAACAAATCTTCTTACAGAATGCAATCTGGTTGGTGGTACGGTTAACAGTAGTGGTGGGTCTTATACACCTTTAGTTCAAATGGGCGGGGGTCCTATTCCACCAAGAAAGGTGGAGTTTTCTAAGTGGTGGAATGAACCTGTACTCAAAGATAATCGAGGAAGAACATTCTCACGTAGAGAACTAGTCAATAATGTAGCTAATACAGATGGAGGCGCTCACGTAGATCCATCCCTCGAAGAGTCTTATATGGACTTATCTAGGCGTAACTCTCTTGGTTGGAACTTTAGTGATGGTAACGTTGAAGAAGCATTCAAAGGGCGTGCGGAACTAGCTTGCATGAGACAAATAGCACATGAGCTAATGATTAGCATTGAAAACAATGCTCCTGCATATTTCCCTAATAATTACGGCTAACAAAAAGTTCAAGATGGATTCGCTAACGCGTGCCGAACTCGCTACGCTCAAACATGGCACGCACCGCTCACCACTTAACTTGGCGTTGATATGACCCCCACTGTCAATTTAAAACGTAGAAGTTTCTCTCCTGTATTATCAGAGTCTTTCTTGTTGCTTAGGGGATAGTGTTACCGCATAGATGAAGCAAGTAATGTC
>NZ_JBFRLX010000156.1:0-10755 GCF_041470165.1 Vibrio sp. 10N.286.46.A8 | reverse complement strand
GCTTTCAATAGATAATAAAAATGCCGCTCATTGAGCGGCATTTTTGTAACGGTAATCTAGTCACTTTATTAAATACTCTGGTTAGAGTATTTAACTAGGATTTAAGCATTACTTACTTGCGACTTTTAGACCTGCGTTTACATCAACAATGTCTTGTTCGCTTAGCGTACCAACAGCTTGACGAAGCTGAAGTACACTTAGGATGTAGTTGTAACGAGCATCTGAAAGGTTCTTGTTGGCATCGTATAGACGACGAGTTGAATCTAGTACGTCAACGATAGTACGAGTACCTACATCAAAACCTGCTTCTGTAGCTTCTAGAGCCGACTGAGCAGAAACAACAGACTGTTCGTAAGCGCGTAGCGCACCAATTGAAGCACTGATGTTGTTGTTGAAGGCACGAACGTCTTTCACAACGCTACGGTAAGTCGCTTCAAGATCTTCACTTGCTGCAACGTAGTTGTATTCAGCCTGTTTAGTCAAAGAAGTTGTACTACCACCTGTGTATAGAGGCACAACTAAATTTAAGCCGACGTTTAGGTTATCTTGGTCGTAATCACTAGGGCTGCTTGATTGATCGGCAAGAGAATAGCTACCGTCCAACGTTAGGCTAGGTAGATGACCTGAGCTTGCTAGCGTGATGTTATCTTTAGCGATGTCTTGATCAATACGTGATGCCAATAGCTTCAGGTTTTTCTCTTGAGCTTGCTCAACCAGTGCAACAGCAGATTCAGAAGACTTGCTTGCTGAGAAGCGGTCTGTATCTAAGATGTTTAGGTTAGAGTGCTCTTGACCTGTGATTTCACGTAGACCTTCGTAGTTATTAATCAGAGTGTTCTCTGCTAAAACTTCATCAGCCAAAACACCATCGTACTGAGCTTGCGCATCATGCACATCGGTGATGGCAGAAAGGCCAACTTCAAAGCGCTGCTTAGTTTGTTCCAGTTGACGAGCAACTGCGGCTTTTTCTGCACGAACAAACTCTAGGCTATCTTGAGCACGAAGTACTTCGAAGTAAGCGGTAGCAACACGAAGGATCAGAGCTTGTTGCTCTGCTGCGTATGAAGAATCAGCTTGGCGAGCTTTTTTCTCTGCTGTATCTAGCGTGATCCAAGAAGAGCGCTTGTACAGCTCCTGAGAAAAGTAAATTCCAGCTCCCCATTGATTGCTGTCATTATTTACATCACTTCGCTCACCACGGTTGATGTCGTAGTTAGCTCTCAAGTCAATTTGTGGTAGCAAATCACTACGGTTTGACGTTACTGCTTCAAAAGCGGCATCGCGCTTCGCTGCTGAACGAAGAAGTTGAGGATCGTTCTGTTTTGCTTGGTCGTAAACCTCAGCTAGCGTATCAGCGAAAGCTGACGAACTCAGGCTGCCAATTGCTGCACTGATAAATAGTGGAAGCAGTTTTTTCATTTTCCTATTCCTGCCTTTAATGGAATTTTCTTTAAAAGAGTTTAACCCAGTTTGGTGGTAATTTACTCGAAACTTTGCACTTTTTTACAGTTAACTGTCCACTTGTGCAATATTTATTTTTTAAAACTTAACTTTAATTATAAGTTTTATACTAAAAGTTGAACCTTATCCTTGGTAGTTAACTCGGACAATGAGTAAACTATAAGATCACTTAGTGAGGTATCAAATGCAACAGTATGACAATCAACGACATGAGTTTACTCCGCAAGATGTGGAAATAGTCTCAAAAGAGACGCTGTTTCGTGGTTTTTTCAAAATGGTTAAGTACACATTTAAACATAGACTGTTTGAGGGCGGCTGGAGCCAACCAATCGAGCGTGAGATGTTTGAGCGTGGACATGCTGCCGCTTTGCTACCTTATGATCCTGTACGTGACGAAGTCGTGATCGTCGAACAGATCCGTGTCGGTGCTCTAGATCATGAGAACCCGTGGCAATACGAAATTGTTGCTGGGATTATTGATACCGATGAATCACCACAAGATGTTGCTCGTCGTGAGGCTATGGAAGAAGCGGGGGTCGACGTCGGATCTGTATTGCCTATTACTTCGTATTATCCTTCATCCGGCGGTTGTTCAGAAAAGCTAGACGTCTTTGTTGGCTGTGTTGACGCCACGACAGCAAAAGGGGTTCACGGATTGGATTGCGAAGGTGAAGATATTCGCGTGCAAGTGATGAGTCGCGAAGAGGCTTATCAGTTAGTAAAAGACGGTGTGTTTGAAAATGGCGCCACGATCATTGCGCTGCAGTGGCTACAATTGAACTACCAAGAATTACAGTCAGAGTGGATAGATTAACGTCATGCCAAATATAGCAGTCAAAAAACCGTATCATGTCGATCTGGCTGAATTGATGCGAGTTTACGAGACTAACTATGCCAAACTTAATGCTCTATTACCGGTTGAGCATGAGGTTGGTGACGTTCGCTGTTACCAAGCCGTTAATATGGTGTATCAATTGACAGTGAATGAGGTCACAAAATACACCACATTAATAGATATATGTCAGAGTGACGCGATGCCAGTGTTTCCTTTGCCAAAAATGTCTGTCAGGCTATATCACGACGCTCGAGTTGCAGAAGTGTGCGCTAGCGGGGATTTTTCGCGAGTCAAAGCAAAATATGACTATCCCAACACAAAACTTCTGCAAAAGGATGAGAAATTTCAATTGAACAAATTTCTTGGGGAATGGTTAACGTTTTGTTTAAAAACGGGTATCAGCCGAACCCCAGTTTCTTTTTAATTGAGCCTATTTAAAAACACTTTTAAAGTCTAAACAGTAACGTATCTGGATTTGTTATTTTGGAATTATCACACACTTCAAAATTTGATGAGAGCAGTATTAAGCTTGTACAGCTAACGGACACGCATTTATTTGCGCCGAGCAATGGCAGCTTATTAAGCATCAACACTCAAGATAGCTTTCGTGCTGTAGTCGATGCCATTGTTAGTCAGGGCTTTGACTATCAAGCGATTTTGGCAACCGGTGATATTTCTCAAGATCACAGTGCTGAGTCGTACCAAAAATTTGAGTCAGGAATTCAACCTTTGGATAAACCGTGTTACTGGTTGCCAGGGAATCATGACTTCAAACCGAATATGGGCAGTGTTTTACCATCACCACAAATACAGTGTGTTGAGCATGTCTTGCTAGGCAATAATTGGCAGATGGTGATGTTGGACTCGCAAGTGGTTGGTGTGCCTCACGGACGTCTCAGTGATCAACAGCTTGATCTACTAGAACAAAAGCTAACCGAATTCCCCGAACGTAATACCTTGGTTCTGCTGCACCATCATCCACTATTGGTTGGCAGTGCATGGCTGGACCAACATAACCTGAAAGATGCTGATCAATTTTGGGAAGTTGTTCAACAGCACACCAATGTGAAAGCGGTACTGTGTGGTCACGTTCATCAAGACATGAATCGAGATCATCATGGTGTACAAGTCATGGCAACACCGTCAACTTGTGTACAATTCAAACCTAACTCCGATGACTTTGCGGTTGATACTTTGTCGCCTGGTTGGAGAGAGATTGAATTGCATCAAGATGGATCAGTAAGCACGCAAGTTCGCCGTTTACCTCATGGACAATTCTTACCTGATTTTGAAGCGGCAGGTTATTGATGTTTGATTCTGAACAGCAAGCCGCTAAGCCGCCACTGCTTCTCTATATTCACGGTTTTAACAGTTCATCACGTTCTCACAAAGCAACGGTGATGGCTGACTATTGCGCGGAGCATCGTCCTGATATCAAGGTGATGACACCTCAACTGCCGAGTTTTCCTCAGCAAGCGGCCATTTATTTGCAGCAACTGGTGGAGCAATATAAAGAGCAATATCAGATAGCGTTGGTAGGTAGTTCTTTGGGTGGCTATCTTTCAACATGGCTGAATACTCACTATGGCTTTAAAGCTGTGGTTGTGAACCCAGCCGTTAAGCCGTATGAGCTTCTTGCTGACTATTTAGGTGAACAAGTAAATCCATATACAGAAGAGCGATATGTTCTGGAAACAAAACATATCAATGAACTGAAGGCGTTAGAGGTTCCGGCTATCGCTCAGCCGAGTGACTTCTGGTTACTTCAGCAAACGGAAGACGAAGTTCTGGATTACCGACAAGCGGTAGAGAAGTACCAAGGTGCAGTACAGACAGTAGAAGAAGGGGGGGATCATAGCTTTGTTAATTTTGAACGCTACCCCCAGCAAATCATCACCTTTCTAAATCTTTAATCTGTTTCAGCAATCAAGTAATTTTCTCTTGTTTGACTGTTATTTCATCTATCAGTGGTGAAATATCATAGTTTGATGCCTTAGTTTTTGAACTAGCTTGACATCATTACTCAGCTTCCAGACTATATTCCCCAATACTTCGCTCGTTCGCTCTACTATGACGGTTCATAGTAATGATTTCGCTTTAGTCAAACTAGAGCCAGCGAACTGACGCAAACTTTTTGAGTAAACTCCGTATTATGACTGAACAATATAATGCAAAAGACCTCGAGGTACTTGAAGGTCTCGACCCCGTGCGACATCGCCCGGGAATGTATACCGAGACAGAAAGACCAAACCACCTTGCCCAAGAAGTCATTGATAACTCGGTTGATGAAGCACTAGCGGGACACGCTAAGAAGATTAAAGTCGTGTTGCATGCTGACCAATCGTTAGAAGTGACGGATGATGGCCGTGGTATGCCGGTTGATATCCACCCTGAAAAAGGCATCTCAGGTGTTGAGCTGATTTTAACTAAGCTCCACTCTGGCGGTAAGTTCTCGAACAATAACTACAAGTTTTCAGGTGGTTTGCACGGGGTAGGTATCTCGGTGGTAAACGCGTTGTCAAAACGTGTTGAAGTGACGGTTCGCCGTGACGGTCAGGTACATGAAATTGCCCTTGAAGGTGGTCATGCCGTAACGGATCTTACTGTTACAGGTACTTGTGGTCATCGCAATACAGGTACGACGGTACATTTTTGGCCAGATCCAAAATATTTCGATAGCTCTAAATTTTCGACACTTCGTCTAATTAACAACCTACGTGCAAAAGCAGTTCTTTGCCCAGGTTTAGAAATTACCTTTGTCGACAAGGTTGGCGGTGAAGAACATAAATGGTTCTATGAAGATGGCCTAAAAGACTACCTTGCCGAAGGTGTGAAAGGTTACACCTTACTTCCTGAAGAACCGTATGTTGGCGAATTCGTAGCTGAAACAGAAATGGCGAACTGGGCGATTATTTGGCAGCCAGAAGGCGGTGATATGATCACCGAAAGTTACGTGAACTTAGTACCGACTAAACAAGGTGGTACACACGTAAACGGTCTTCGCCAAGGTCTGCTTGATGCAATGCGTGAGTTCTGTGAATTCCGCAACTTGCTACCACGTGGGGTTAAGCTAACGGGCGACGATATTTTCGATCGCTGTTCGTACGTACTCTCGGTGAAGATGCAAGATCCGCAGTTTGCTGGTCAAACAAAAGAGCGCTTGTCTTCTCGTCAAACCGCTGCGTTTGTTTCTGGTGTGGTAAAAGATGCGTTTAGCTTGTGGTTGAACGAAAAGCCACAATTGGCAGAACAGTTAGCAGAAGCTTGTATTGCGAATGCTCACCGCCGTATGCGCGCAAGCAAAAAGGTTGTGCGTAAGAAAATCGCGTCAGGCCCAGCACTGCCGGGTAAATTAACCGATTGTTCAGTTCAAGACTTAAGCCGCACCGAAATCTTCTTCGTGGAAGGGGACTCGGCGGGTGGTTCAGCTAAACAAGCACGTGATCGTGAGTTCCAAGCGGTTATGCCACTTCGCGGTAAGATCCTAAATACATGGGAAGTGTCAGCGGACCAAGTATTGGCTTCACAGGAAGTACATGATATTTCGGTTGCTCTGGGTATCGATCCTGATAACGATGACTTGTCAGGCCTGCGTTACGGTAAGATCTGTATCCTTGCCGATGCGGACTCGGATGGTCTTCATATCGCGACACTGCTATGTGCACTATTTACTCGCCATTTCCATGCATTGGTTGAAGCGGGTCATATCTATGTGGCAATGCCTCCTCTGTATCGTATCGATTGCGGTAAAGAAGTGTTCTACGCACTTGATGACGCAGAGAAAGATGGTGTGCTTGAGCGACTATCGCAGAAGAAAGCTAAGATCAACGTGCAACGATTCAAAGGTCTGGGTGAAATGAACCCACTTCAGTTACGTGAAACCACCATGGATCCAAACACTCGTCGTCTTGTTCAATTAACGATTGATGACAACGAAGCGACCAACGAGATGATGGACATGCTGCTTGGTAAAAAACGTGCAGATGATCGCCGTACATGGCTACAGACTAACGGTGATATGGCCGAGGTATAATGGATGTCTAACGAAATTACATATGATGGCGTTGAACAGTTGCCAATGCGCAAGTTCACCGAAGATGCCTACTTAAATTACTCAATGTACGTGATCATGGATCGTGCATTGCCGTATATCGGTGATGGCTTGAAGCCAGTACAGCGTCGTATTATCTACGCGATGTCTGAGCTGGGCTTATCAGCTGCATCGAAATACAAAAAATCAGCACGTACCGTTGGTGACGTATTAGGTAAGTATCACCCACACGGTGACTCTGCTTGTTACGAAGCGATGGTACTGATGGCGCAGCCGTTCTCCTACCGCTATCCATTGGTAGATGGTCAAGGTAACTGGGGTGCTCCGGACGACCCGAAATCGTTCGCGGCGATGCGTTATACCGAAGCGAAATTATCTAAGTTTGCTGAGGTTCTGCTAGGTGAATTAGGTCAGGGCACCGTTGATTGGCAACCAAACTTTGATGGCACCATGAAAGAGCCTCAAATGTTGCCTGCACGTCTGCCTCACATCTTACTTAACGGTATTACTGGTATCGCGGTAGGTATGGCGACGGACATCCCGCCTCACAATGTCCGTGAAGTGGCGAACGCAGCGATTCACTTGATTGATACGCCGAAAGCTGAACTTCCAGATGTGATGGGTTTCATTCAAGGCCCTGATTACCCGACAGAGGCTGAGATTATTTCGCCGAAGTCGGACATCGAAAAGATCTACCGTACAGGCCGTGGCAGCATCAAGATGCGCGCGGTTTGGCACAAGGAAGGCTCTGATATTGTTATCACTGCTTTACCTCATCAAGTGTCAGGTGCGAAGTTACTTGAGCAAATTGCTAACCAGATGCGCGCTAAGAAGCTGCCAATGGTTGACGACTTGCGTGACGAATCGGATCACGAGAACCCAACTCGCATCGTTGTCGTTCCTCGTTCAAACCGTATCGACTGTGACCAATTGATGAGTCACCTATTCGCTTCGACGGATCTAGAGAAAAACTTCCGGGTTAACTTGAACATGATTGGTTTAGACAATCGTCCTCAAGTTAAAGGCCTAGTTCAAATTCTGAAAGAGTGGATTGAGTTCCGTCGCACGACCGTTCGCCGTCGTTTGCAGTACCGTTTAGATAAAGTACTAGCACGTTTGCACATTTTAGAAGGTTTGCTTGCTGCTTATCTTAATATCGATGAAGTGATTGAAATCATTCGTACAGAAGACGAACCATGTCCTGTATTGATGAGCCGTTTCAACATTTCTGAAATTCAAGCCAATGCGATTCTTGATATTAAACTTCGTAACTTAGCTAAGTTAGAAGAGTTTAAAATCCGAGCGGAACAAGAAGAGCTTGAAGCTGAACGCGAAAAGCTTGAAAAGCTACTCGGTTCAGAGCGTCGCTTGAATACGTTGATCAAGAAAGAAATCCAAGCCGATGCAGATAAATACGGCGATGATCGTCGTTCACCTCTGATTGAGCGTGCTGAAGCGAAAGCGCTAACAGAACGCGACTTAGTACCAAGCGAACCAATCACGGTTGTGTTGTCTGAGAAAGGTTGGATTCGTCATGCTAAAGGGCATGAAGTTGATGCTGAAGGCTTGAACTACAAATCTGGTGATAAGTTCTTAGCGAGTGCTAAGGGTAAGAGTAACCAACAAGCGGTGTTCCTTGGCAGTGATGGCCGAAGCTACTCCCTTGAATCTCATTCATTACCGTCGGCACGTAGCCAAGGTGAGCCAATTACAGGCCGCCTGAACGTCAGCCCAGGTACTTCGATTCGCCAAGTGGTGATGGGAGAGAATGAACAATTATGGTTAGTCGGTTCTGATGCAGGTTATGGCTTTGTTTGTAAGGGTAGCGATCTGCTGTCAAAGAACAAGAGCGGTAAAGCGTTAGTTAACTTGCCACAAGCTTCTGAAGTGATGTTGCCAAGCCCTATTGCTGACTTGGACAGTAATCAGATTCTGGCAATTACTAACCAAGGCCGTATGTTGTTGTTCCCTATTAAAGACCTACCTCAGCTGAGCAAAGGTAAAGGCAACAAGATCATCAACATCCCTTCTGCGAAAGCAAAAGAGCGTGAAGAGTTTGTATCGCATCTGATGGCTATTCCAGAGAATGCAACGCTGACTATTTACGCGGGCAAACGTAAACTTGGCTTGAAACCTGCGGATCTTGAAAACTTCCGTGGTGAGCGTGGTCGTCGTGGTGGTCTGCTCCCAAGAGGTTTGCAGCGTGTGACTCGCATCGATATCGATGAACCTAGTGACGCCTAGTTTTGATTGAGTTTATCATTAGCTTTGATTGATAAAAGAAAACCCAGCTTAAGAGCTGGGTTTTTTGTATCTATACTTTTTGTCTCTGTAATTGGCGGTTTGAGTTACTAGCTATTAGTAATCAAACTAAATAAAGACTACAGGCGTGTGTCTTCGGTAATGGTGACCTTGAGTGTCTTGTTTTCACCTTTGCGCAATACACCAACATCAATGATAGTACCCGGGCGAAGGTCAGTAACTATGTCCATTACGCTCTGTCGTCCGCTAATTTGGGTGTTGTTGATGCTGATAATGATATCTTGTGCTTCAAAGCCGGCATCGGCTGCAGGGCCATTCGGGTCAATGCCTAAAACAACAATGCCACCGATGTTCTTAGTACCGAGCAAGCGTGATGTCACCGAATTGATGTCTTGTCCGTCGATACCAATATAACCACGAATGACACGACCATCGGCGATGATCTTCTCCATGATTTTATTAGCAAGTGAGTAGGGGATTGCAAATGAGATCCCGTAGGTTTCCATGTCGGTAGCTTGTTGGAAAGAAGCCGTGTTGATACCGACGAGCTCACCTTGTGAGTTAACCAGTGCACCACCTGAGTTACCTTCATTGATTGCAGCATCAGTCTGGATAAAGGCTTGGTGACCATCTGCACTGATCGAAGAACGACCTGTTGCAGAGATAATACCAAAGGTTGTCGTTTGCCCTAGGTTGTATGGGTTACCGATAGCCAGCACCACGTCGCCGACATTTGCTTTGTAATTCGGGTTCAGTGGAATAACAGGTAAGTTGTCACCGCTGACTCGGAGTATCGCAATATCGGTGCGTTTGTCTGAGCCGACAAGTTGTGCGGCCGCTACTCGTCCGTCTTGAAGTGCCACGACTATTTGGTCAGCTTGAGCAACAACATGGAAGTTGGTAATGATGTAGCCTTTTTCGCTAACAATCACCCCTGAACCTAATCCTTGAGTTAGTAGCTTGTTGCGATCGCTTTCTGCGTATTTACGACTATAAATATTGACCACAGCGGGTGCAGCTCGTCGCACCGCTTGGTTAAATGAGATCTGAAGAGAGCCAATATTATCGACTTGAGGGTTCGTGACGTCTGCAACAATCGCCGGCCTTAAACTCGGGAATGCGAGAAGAATAAGCGCCGCTGAAACGAGTCCAAGGGAAATAGAACGAAATAGAAAGGACAGCATGTTTCCCTCTTCAACAAGTAAGGTATGAAGCATCCGTCAATGGATGACTGACTTGATTATCAGTGAAGCATAGCATTTTGATTGATCTAAAGAAAAGGGAGACTGAGTAAGTTTAAAGCAAACTTACTGAGCCTCCCTGTAATTACGCTGACGTATGGCTATCGAATAACTAGATAGATAGTCCTATCGTCTCGCTGTATATTAAGTGCCAATACGCCAGGTTGTTTTTCAAGAATCTTTCTAAATTCAGCAAGGTTCTTAACTGGTTGGCGGTTTACCCCGATGATGATGTCATCTTTAAGAAGCTGATAAGCTTCTGCTGGCGAACCTTGAGCGACACTTGATACCTTGACGCCTGTCGCTGAATCGCTGTCGGTTGTGTTGGTGAGCTCTGCACCGGCAAGTCCTTCATGGAGCTTTTCAGCTTGTGTCTTACTATTTGTGGATTCACCAAGCGTGACGTCAAAGGTCTTATTCTTACCGTCACGAACCACGCCTAACTCGATCTGTTTACCTGCACCTAAGGTGGCCACTTTGGCTCTTAACTCACTAAAAGTATCAATACGCTTACCGTTAATGGAGACAATGACATCGCCAGCTTTCAATCCGGCTTTGTCTGCAGCACTGTCGGGTACAATTTGGCTAACAAAAGCACCTTTGCTGGACTCATAACCAAGCGCTTCAGCCAATTCCGAGGTGACCTCTCCACCTTGGACACCAAGCATGCCACGTTTTACTTCACCGAAATCGAGAATCTGTTCAGTCAGGTTTGTCATCATATTGGATGGAATGGCAAAGCCGATACCGACATTGCCTCCGTTAGGTCCTAGGATGGCCGTGTTGATACCAATCAGTTCACCGTTAAGATTCACTAACGCACCTCCAGAGTTACCACTGTTAATCGCGGCATCGGTTTGAATGAAGTTTTCGAAGTTCTCTAGATTGAGACCGCTACGTCCTAA
>NZ_JBFRLX010000155.1:0-457 GCF_041470165.1 Vibrio sp. 10N.286.46.A8 | reverse complement strand
TGAGAAAACTAGAGATGCAGTTAATGGTTTACTCAAAGGCTTGTTTAACTAATCACTATTTTAAATAAATAGCATATAAAAAGCGCCACTCCTTATTACGAGGAATGGCGCTTTTGTTTGGCTGCCGATAATACCCAAGAGAGATTCCCTATGAAGCTCGTCCCTCGCATTAGGGAATGACGATCGGTGCTAGTCCTTTATTTAGGGGAGTAACACTGAAGAGTCGTCATCCTCGAGAGGGAAGAATGACCGAGTCGGGGATCTCTAGTCGAAAGGCTGTTACCAATCCACACCTTGCAGAGCTTTTACACCAGACTCAAAAGCGTGTTTAACGTTACGAACTTCAGACACGGTATCGGCCATGTCCGTTAAAGTTCGATGCGCTCCACGGCCTGTGATGATCACTGATTGCATTTTAGGGCGGTTATTCAGAGCTTCTACCACTTCATCCAATTCA
>NZ_JBFRLX010000154.1:0-18010 GCF_041470165.1 Vibrio sp. 10N.286.46.A8 | reverse complement strand
GTGATGAAGAGGACAATGTAGATTTTGTTCATATTAGCTTCGAGTTACTTTCTGGACGTACTGAAGAACAGAAAAGAGAATTGTCGCGTTTGTTAATGCAAACCTTACAAGAACAGGCAAGTCATATCCGTAGCCTAACGGTCAACATACGGGATATGGATAAAAGTTGCTTTCAGAAAGTGATTAACTAGCTAAAAATAATCAACTAACTAAAAGTGATTCACTAACTATTTGCTGCTAACTTTTTGGTAGCGTATTAATTTTTGAGTGTTTTAAGATGTCGATGAAAGATTTACTGCTCTCTTTCAAAGGGAGAATTGGTCGTAAGACTTACTGGATTTGGAATATTTTCTACTACATAGCGATCACTGGTTTTGCTTCTGGTATCTCGGTGTTGTTCCCTGCTTACTCTTACATCCTGCTACCTGTATTCCTATTGCTGCTAGTGATCCCAGATCTTGCGGTCACCGCTAAGCGCTGGCACGACCGTAATAAGTCGAATTACTGGTTACTACTAAATGTGCCCCTAGTACTGGGTCGTTTGGCTTCGCCAATGGCAGCGACGACCACTGAGCCGGTATCGCCAATCCATATGGTTGCGACCGTTGCAGCGTTAGTGTGTGGCTTATGGATTCTGATTGAGTGTGGTTTGTTGAAAGGCACAGAAGGCCGTAATGATTACGGTGAAGATCCCGTTTAAAGATTGGATGATTCATCAGTAAAAAGGGAGCATTGCGCTCCCTTTTTTGTTCTAAGGCATTTTGTTTGTAATGCGTTCTTGTTGCCAATACATTTCGGCTTTCAGTACATTTTGGGTTCTGTATTCGGCCTGAAAGGCACGACATTTTCAGGTTTAGGTTCTTCAAAACTACAGCGACCTTCGAGTGCATCTTGGAATTTACAGACCTGACAGCGGAGCTCTTGCATGAGCACGACATTAACATGATGTGGGTTTTTACAGCGACCGACCACCAAATCGATGTGACTTTGCTGAGCGCGTAGCCTGTCTTGCATAGTTTCTGAGGCCGAACAAATCATCTGTTCGCACATCTCATGTTTGAATTGATTGAATGCTTTCGGATCGCTTTTGGCGAGTTGGACCAGTTCATCAAAGGGGGGCAGTTTTTGATTTGGCTGTGGCTGTGCCATGATTCCTTCCTTAGCATTAAGCGTGTTTCATATGCTTTAAGCTTAAGAAATAAATTTGTACAAATTTTAATCTATTCTCATTTTCTCAATATTGAGACGGAATCGGTGGGTTGGGACTAGCCCTTAGCGCTTGGTATTACGATAAAGGCGTGGGCGTTAAGGTGTAAGTACAGCGTCTCTCGCCGGCAATAATGTGTTCAGTGCGGCTTACATGACACTCATTTTTGAGCAGTTCAGTGAAAACATTGAGCTCAGATTGGCATAGGCTAGGGCAACGAGTTGCTGCTTTGCAGATGGGGCAGTGGTTCTCAATTAAGATGTAGTGCTCATCATGCTCTTGAAGTTCAGCCATGTAGCCTTCGTCTTCACGAAGCTGTGTGAGTTTTTCAAGCTTACTCATGAGCGAATCACAGCCAGACAGTGCAGATTGATACTGCTTCAGAGTGTGTTGTTCTCGCTCGGCAGCAACCTTAGCCAACCCTTCTTTACCGAATAGATTTTCTACGGCATCAATTACTTGAATAGTGAGTTCACCGTGTCGGTCTGAAAATTGGCTATGGCCTTGTTGAGTCAGGGACCAGTGGCGAGTCGGGCGACCCACTTTTACTTTCACATCATGAAACGCAAGAATACCGTCATCTTCCAGACTTTGCAGATGTTGCCTTGCACCCATTGTCGTCATGCCAAATTCTTCTGACAGTTGTTTCGCGGTTACCGCGCCTTGACGCTTAATGGTCTGTAAGATTTTGTCGCTTGTTTTCATACTATCCCTACCTCATCAACCTTACTATTATGAGGCAAGGTGTTTATAAAGCAAACCATTTACTATATTGATGGGGATTTACTATATAGACAGCGTTTTACTCTAGCGACAGCAAATGGTGAGATTCTGGTGCACTAATAAAACAAAAGGCTGATACTTGGTATCAGCCTTGGAACGTTTCTGTTAGAGCTAGTTTAGGTCTACAGGATGTGACCGATTACTTCTGGGTCTTTACGCTCTAGGTAGTGGATAGATTTGATGCGGCGAATCGTACGACAGCGACCACGGATAAGCAGAGTTTCTGTGGTTGCGATATTGCCTGTGCGAGTGATGCCCTCTAGAAGATCACCCTTAGTAATACCTGTTGCCGAGAACACAACATTATCGCTGCGTGCCATGTCTTCCATTTTCAAGACGATGCCCGCCGTTACGCCCATTTCTGCACAACGCTCCAATTCAAGCTCACCGTGTTTGCGGTTCTCTTCTGTATCGCCTTTTACTTCATGACGAGGAAGCAGACGTGCGTGCATGTCGCCGTCGAGTGCGCGAATAACCGCAGCCGAAACCACGCCTTCAGGCGCGCCGCCGATGCAGTACATTACGTCGACTTCACTGTCTGGCATACACGTTAGGATAGAAGCAGCAACATCACCATCTGGCACTGCGAATACACGAACGCCCATCGCTTGCATGTCGGCAATCACTTGATCATGACGTGGCTTAGCCAGTGTGGTTACTACCAGTGTATCGAGTGTTTTACCTAGTGCTTTCGCAATGTTTTCTAGGTTTTCTGTCAGTGGCAGTTCTAGGTCAATCACACCTTTTGCACCAGGGCCAACAACCAATTTTTCCATGTACATGTCAGGTGCTTTTAGGAAGCTACCTTTTTCGCCTGCAGCCAATACAGCCAATGCATTTGATTGACCCATTGCTGTCATGCGTGTCCCTTCAATTGGGTCAACGGCGATATCTACTGCATCGCCGCCAATACCGACGTTTTCGCCGATGTATAGCATAGGTGCATCATCGATTTCACCTTCGCCGATAACGATCTCGCCGCTAATTTCGGTTTTGTTCAGTAGGCTACGCATTACTTCTACAGCAGCGCCATCTGCAGCGTTTTTATCGCCGCGGCCAAGCCACTTGTAACCAGCTAGTGCTGCACCTTCAGTGACACGAGAGAATGACATTGCTAAATCGCGTTTCATGCGGACTCCAAAATTTTCAAAAGGGGAATAGAAATTTCGCGGCGAATTTTACCATATCCCAAAGGAAACGTTTGCCTTTTTGTTTTTTGGGGATTGCTCTTGATCAATTTGCGGGTGAAAACAGGTAATATTCATCAAAATAATCAGTCTGTTGTCGCGGTAGTAATAATTCACGTCAATATTCGGTAAAAAGCGCTGTTTTTTTCATCGAATGGCGCAAAATATCGAATATATTGAGTGTTTATCCTTGCTCTGCTGAGTAGAATGGGGAAATAAGTGGAGTGAACCTTCACCATCAAACGGATAACTTAAAGGTAGGCCAGAATGTCTTTTGAAGTACTAGAGCAGCTAGAAGCAAAAATTCAAACAGCAGTAGATACAATTGCACTTCTTCAAATGGAAGTGGAAGAGCTTAAAGAAGAGAAACAAGCACTAGCAACAGAAGCTGGTGAGCTTAAAGCAAGCCGTCACGAGCTAGAGCAAAAAACTCAGCAAATGCAGGAAGAGCATTCAGCATGGCAAGATCGCATCCGTAACCTTCTTGGTAAAATGGATGACGTAGAGTAATCGACTCTTCAGATTTTAAAAAACGCCCGCTACTCAGTAGCGGGCGTTTTCGTTTGTGTTCTTTGGCTTGTTTTATTATTTGAAGCTGAGTGAGTTACTCGGCCTCTTCTTCTTCAACATCCAGATCGAGTTCTACATCCAAAGGCTCTGCCGAAAGAATAATGCCAGTGTTGTCTGCATAGAGGTAATCTTCCGGTAAGAAGGTCACGCTGCCAAAGTTCACAGGTACATCCAATTCGCCGACACCTTCTTGGCTTGCACCCACAGGAATAGAGGCTAAAGCCTGAATACCAAGATTCATGTCTTCTAGCTCATCGACTTCGCGTACGCAGCCATAAACCACAATACCTTCCCACTCATTGTCTTCAGCAAGTAGGGCAATCTCAGCATCGATCAGCGCTTTACGCAGTGAGCCGCCACCATCGATTAACAACACACGCCCCAAACCATCTTGTTCTAATACGGAGCGAATTAAAGCATTGTCTTCAAAACACTTTAATGTCGTGATCTGTCCTGCGAAGGATGCACGTCCACCGAAGTTGCTGAACATTGGCTCCACGACATCAACTTGATCCAAATATATGTCGCACAGTGCTGAAGTGTTGTATTCCATTAGTATACCTTTTGAACAATGAGCTTACTTTGAGTATATCGGTGCTTGATCCCTTTGCAATGATTAGTCTCATTTAACTCAATAGAGTTTGAGCTACGACAACCCCTGCAAACAATAGGTTAGTGACCAGTGAACATTTCACTATCACGGGCATCATTGGTGCAATCTGCGCTGGCTTTTCGGTTTCCCAAACGGCCTTACCGTGCTTATAAACAATAATAATGCTTAGTAAAAACGGCAGGCTGATCCAGACCGGTTTTTCTTGAATCAGCAGGTAGATAGCGAAAGAGGCAAGGGCGAGCCCAAGCAGTGCAAAATGATAGTGCTTGGCTTTGCGTTGCCCTAGGCGAACCGCCATGGTGCGTTTGCCACATTCGCTGTCGTTTTCGATATCACGCATGTTGTTGATATTGAGTACCGCAACCGCCATCAATCCGCAGCCCAATGCCGGAAGGAATAGGCTTGGTTCAACATGGCCAGTGTGTAAGAAATAAGTCCCTGAAACGCCTAACAAACCGAAGAAGATAAATACCGATAAGTCGCCAAGGCCAATATAACCATAAGGTTTATTGCCGACGGTGTAAGCGATGGCTGCAACAATGGCTAATACGCCCAACGCAATGAAAGATAAGATACTCTCAATCGAGGTTAAGGCATGAAAGATAAGAATCAGCCCAGCGAGCATGGTAAATACGATGTTGAGGATGATCGCTTGCTTCATGGTTTTCGCGGTCACCGCGCCAGATTGCATTGCACGTGTTGGCCCTAGACGGTTTTCGTTGTCTGTGCCTTTTACCGCGTCGCCATAGTCATTGGCTAAGTTCGACAGAATCTGTAATAGAGTGGCGGTTAAAAAAGCCAATAGTGCGATTGATAAAGAAAAATGACCACCAGCGAACGCTAAACTACTTCCTGTAAGAATAGAGACAAGTGCGAGAGGCAGAGTTTTTGGGCGTGCGGCATCAAGCCAAATCAGTAGAGATTGTTTCATCGTAGGTCTAATTCTTTGTAAGTCTTCGTTTCATACTGTGATTTGAGTATACGCCCATTTTTCGGGTAATAAAAAGCCCACTCGAAAGTGGGCCTTGAATTCGCTTATTAGCTGCTATTTCTTTGAGATAGAGCAATAAGTTGGAGTTTTGTGTGCTACAAGATGAAGCGGCTTAGGTCTTCGTCTTCTACGAGCTCGCCAAGCTTAGATATTACATAAGCTTCATCAATCACCAATTTGCTGCCTGCTCGGTCTGTTGCGTCGAATGAAATCTCATCCATTAGGCGTTCCATGACTGTGTGCAGACGACGCGCACCGATGTTTTCTGTGGTTTCGTTCACACGCCATGCTGCATCAGCAATTTGGTTGATGCCATCTTCAGTGAACTCAATGCCGACATCTTCTGTTTTCATCAGGGCGATGTACTGCTCTGTCAATGATGCTTTTGGCTCAGTCAGAATACGTTTGAAGTCATGTGCAGAAAGCGCTTCAAGTTCAACACGGATTGGTAGACGACCTTGCAGTTCAGGGATTAGGTCTGATGGCTTAGCCACTTGGAATGCACCTGATGTGATAAACAAAATGTGGTCAGTTTTAACCATACCGTGCTTAGTCGATACTGTGCTGCCTTCGATAAGAGGAAGCAGGTCACGCTGAACGCCTTCACGAGATACGTCTGGGCCTGAGCTGTCGCCACGCTTACAGATTTTGTCGATCTCATCGATGAATACGATGCCGTTGTTTTCAGCATTGAAGATCGCGCTCTCTTTTAGCTCTTCTTGGTTCACAAGCTTCGCAGCTTCTTCTTCCGTTAGTGCTTTGAATGCGTCTTTGATTTTCATCTTACGCTTTTTCTTGGTGTCGCCAGCGAGGTTTTGGAACATGCCTTGTAGCTGGTTAGTCATCTCTTCCATGCCAGGAGGTGACATGATTTCAACACCCATTTGTGGCGCCGCTACATCAACTTCAATCTCTTTGTCGTCTAGCTTACCTTCACGCAGTTTCTTACGGAAAATCTGGCGAGTGTTTGAAGAGGTTGTGTCTTCAGTTGATTGCTCGTTCTGACCCCAAGCATCACGCGCTGGTGGTAGAAGGGCATCAAGAATACGTTCTTCAGCTTGTTCTTCAGCGCGGTATTGTACTTTTTCCATCGCTTGTTGATGTGTCATCTTAATCGCAACGTCCGTTAGATCACGGATGATGGTTTCAACTTCTTTACCTACGTAGCCCACTTCAGTGAACTTAGTCGCTTCTACCTTGATGAAAGGCGCGTTTGCTAGTTTCGCAAGACGGCGAGCAATTTCAGTTTTACCGACACCGGTTGGGCCAATCATCAGGATGTTTTTTGGCGATACTTCAACACGTAGGCTTTCTTCAAGCTGCATACGGCGCCAGCGGTTACGAAGAGCGATAGCCACTGAGCGCTTAGCGTTGTCTTGGCCGATAATGTGGCGATTGAGTTCGTGAACAATTTCGCGAGGAGTCATCTCAGACATGGTTTTTCCTTAATTCTTTAATCACTGTTGAATACAACGTTATTGATGGAAGCGGTCGTTACTCTGGCTTTGGTAGCTCAACGGTGCTTTCTAGTTCTTCAATAGTGTGGTGATGGTTGGTGAATACACAGATATCGCCCGCAATGTTCAGCGACTTTTCTGCGATTTCATGCGCATCTAAATCTGTATTTTCTAATAGTGCAGTGGCTGCTGCTTGAGCGAAGTTACCGCCGGAACCGATAGCAATCAGGTCGTTCTCTGGTTGAACTACGTCACCGTTACCTGTGATGATCAATGAAGCAGTTTCATCCGCTACTGCTAGCAGTGCTTCTAATTTACGTAGAGCACGGTCGCTACGCCAATCCTTCGCCAGCTCAACGGCAGCTTTGGTTAGGTGGCCTTGGTGCATTTGCAGCTTGCTTTCAAATTTTTCGAATAGCGTGAAAGCATCTGCGGTACCGCCAGCAAAACCAGCCAGTACTTTGTTGTTGTATAGGCGACGTACTTTACGGGCATTGCCCTTCATTACGGTGTTGCCTAGAGATACTTGTCCATCACCCGCGATGACGACTTTATTATTACGACGTACAGATACAATGGTAGTCACGAGTAGGGCCTCTTAATATTTCTTATCTTTGGGTATAAAAAGTATATGAGGATGGTGCTCGGATAATTCAAGGAAGGTCGAGTGATGTCGCGCAACTTATCGGCGGAAGTTGTAAGGAAATTTGGCTAAAGGGTGTAGATAAAAGAAAACCTCCACAATGGGAGGCTTTCGGTGTTTGGTTTTCTGCTTCTGCTTCTGCTTCTGCGGCTAAATCTATAACTACTCGGTGTCTTTCCAAATAGCACAAGGTTCGATTTTCGCTCGCTGCAGCTTATGGCGATCGCGCTCTGCATCACGCTTCAATTTGTATGGTCCTAGAACCACACGATACCAGCTACTTCCATCCTTTTTACGGATTGAGCTTGAGATACCTTGGAAGGCAATATCCAACTTACGTGCTTCAGCTTGGCTTGAGGTTTTGTAAGCGCCACATTGCATGATGTAAGGGATCTTCGAGATCTGTTGCTCTTTGGCTTTTACTTCAATCTCACGACTTGGCAAGGTTTCAACGTAATCCCACTTCTCCTCTGGAGGCGGCGGAATTACTTTTGCTGGTTTCGGCTTAGGCTTTGGTTTGGTTACCACTGGAGTCGGTGCTGGCGGCTCAGGATCATTACTCAATAGGTAAAGGCCGTAACCAAAACCACCGGCAAGGAGGATCGCCAAAAGACCACTACGCCATGGTTTACGGCGAGGGGCTTGTTTCTTGGTCGGTTTTTTCGTGCCACGACCGCGCTTTACATAATCTCTATTAGCCACAAGACAATTCAATAGTTGCTGATTCTGCTCTCATGGTAATCCAGATTGAGCGAGGATAACAGTGCAGAAATGGAAGCGGCACATCAAAATGTGCCGCAGAATTATAAGGATATTTCTTCAGATTAGATTCGAGGCGGCGCTGTACTACCTCGAACGACTAATTTGGCTTCAAGCAGACGCGAGCCCGCTTGTACATCGTTGCCTTTAAGTACGTCGAGCATCATCAACATTGCTTGGCGTCCAATCTCATAACGAGGCTGAGAAATAGTGGTTAGCGGTGGATCGCAGTATTGAGCGAATTGGATGTCATCAAAGCCGACAATCGATAGGTCTTGAGGAACGCGTAAGCCTAATTTTTTCGCTTCTTGAATTGCACCGATGGCCATCGCATCGTTATGACAGAAGATCGCTGTAGGTTGTTCAGGAAGAGCGAGTAATTGACGAACAGCTTGAGCGCCCGCTTCAAAGGTAAAGTCACCGACAGTGCTGTAGGCAGGATTCATTGATACCCCTGCACGACGTAGCGCTTGTTGGTAACCTTGTTGGCGGAATTTACACAGGGTTGCCGATACAGGACCGGAGATTTGAGCAATACGTTTATGGCCTAACTGAGCTAGGTAATTCACCGCTTCAAATGCTGAGGTCAGGTTATCGATGTGTACGGTAGGGAGTTCAAGCTCTGGGGCAAACTCACACGCCATCACCATCGGCGGTAAATTTTTTTGTTCAGGCTTACTGACATCAAACGGGTGGTCGGTGCCAAGTAGTAGCATGCCGTCAGCTTGTTTGGTGAATACTAAGTTAACAAATGAAGACTCACGCTTCTTCTGTTGGCCGCTATCACCCAGTAAAACGAGGTAGTCATTTTCTACTGCGGCATCTTCGATACCACGAATGATCTCTGCGAAATACGGGTCACAGATATCAGGAACAATAGTGATGATGGTTTTTGATTCGTTGCGACGTAAGTTTCTAGCTAATGTATTGGGTGAGTATCCAGCTTCAAGTACTGCTGTCTCCACTCGCTTACGAGTAGAAACCGAGACTTTTTCAGGGTTCATCAATGCACGTGATACCGTGGCTGTTGAAACGCCTGCTAGCTGGGCAACATCCTTCATTGTCGCCATAAATTAAACCCTCTTTTTAATTCCTTTGCTGCCTAAGTATCTAAGGCATGAATAATAAATGTAATCGAATAGATATTGTGAAAGTGTTGCTAACACTTTTTTTATTGCAATATTTTATTCGTTTCACCCATGTAAAGTTACGGCTAGATTAACAAAAATCACATGACTAGTGTGAAGTTGCTCACGAGAAATATGAAATATTTGTGAACAAACTTATCATTAGTTTTAACCCAAGTGGGTTTAGCTCAGATCTTGCGGCTCAATATCGAGTGACCAACGGACTTTTTTCGCAGCGGGTAACATATTGATTGCTGGCTTGGCGCTCATTAATAGCTTTTGCATCAACGAGCGAGTCTGTGTTTGTAAAATAAGCTGCCAACGAGATTTACCTGCTCGTTTGGCTAGTGGTGCAGGGGTTGGCCCTAGCACCATACAATATTGGTCAAATAACGGATGCGATTCCAATGTGTGGCGTACTTGACGCAAAAACTCTTCCACTAAGCGAGTGTCATTGGCTTCCGCTCTAAACAGAGTCATGAAGGTATAAGGCGGCAACATCGCTTGTTTACGCTCTGTTAATGCAGTCTGAGCAAAGTGGTTGTAGTTTTTGTGCAGTAATGCCTGTAATAAGCCGTGTTCTGGATGGTGAGTTTGTAAGATAACTTCCCCCGGCTTACTGGCTCGTCCTGCTCGACCGGCGACTTGAGTAAACAATTGAGCCAATCGCTCAGAGGCGCGGAAGTCACTGCTATATAAAGAGGCATCAACGTCCAGCAATGCCACAAGTGTGACATCTGGGAAGTGGTGCCCTTTAGCAAGCATCTGCGTACCAATCAGAATTTGGTATTCACCTTTACGAATCGATTCCAATGCGCTTTCTAAACTGCCTTTGCGGCGAGTGCTGTCTCGGTCAATACGGATGGTTTTGTATTCAGGGAATAGTTGACCCAGTTGAGCCTCTAACTGTTCGGTACCAACCCCCACTGTTACTAAATTCGCTGAACCACAACCTTGGCAATGATGCACGATATGCTGCTGCGAGCCACAGTGGTGGCAGCGCATCTCATTGCTGTATTGATGATAGGTGTAGTAGGCATCACAACGCTTACATTCCGCTGTCCAACCACAATCGTGACACATTAATGCGGGAGAAAACCCACGACGATTGAGGAACAACATCACTTGGTTGCCTGCTTTGAGGTGTCTTTGCATTTCAGCAATCAACGACGCAGACAAGCCACTTTCTAGATATTCACCCTTAACGTCCAACACTTTATTGGTGGTCGGCAGCGCGACACCTGCACGAGAGGTCAGGGTGAGGTAACTGTATTTACCGATCTGAGCGTTGTGCAGCGTTTCAAAGGCCGGAGTCGCCGAGCCTAGCACAACCGGAATCTGCGCTTTATGAGCACGCATGATGGCAACATCACGAGCGTGGTAGCGTAGGCTATCTTGCTGCTTATAAGAGGCGTCGTGCTCTTCATCGACAATAATAATGCCCAGATCCGCGAACGGTGTGAGCAGAGCTGAACGAGTACCGATCACAATGCCCGCTATTTTATCACGCGCCGATAACCAAGCATTTAGTCGCTCAGAATCGTTTAAACCAGAATGGATAACCTCAACTGGAACATTAAAGCGTCGCTTAAAGCGGTTAATCGTTTGAGGGGTTAGACCGATCTCGGGCACTAACACTAACGCTTGTTTACCTTGGTCGAGAATCGGCTTGATCATATTCAGATAGACTTCGGTCTTACCTGAGCCAGTTACACCCTCTAGCAAGAAGCAACCAAAGTCGGTTTGACTATTTACTGTCGCTATTGCTATAGCCTGTTCTTCATTGAGTTTTGGCTTATCTTGATCGTTTTCGAGCTCAACTGGCCACGGCTGGCGCTTCGGCTTTTTCTCTACTGATTCAACCCAGCCTTTCTCTTCCAGCGTCTTAAGTACCGCGCTGCCCACTTCTTCATCAATGAATTCTTGATGGGGAACTGGGCCGTGCTCAAGCATGTGCATTACTTTGGCTTGTTTGACGGCACGGCCAAAGCCCTGCATCAGTTGATCTCTACCTGATGGGGTCAGTTGCCATTCAACAAGCGTCGCGAAATCGGCCGCTTTGCCCTTTCGTAAGGCGCTTGGTAGTGCGTTGGCCAAGGTTTCACCTAGTGGATACTGATAGAACTGGCTGCACCATACCAAGAGTGAGTAGACCGATTCCGGCCAAACGGGTTGGTTGTCTAGTAAGGCTTTAATGGGCTTGAGTTTGTCTAACTCGAATTCAGATTCGTTAACCAGAGCCGTAACAATGCCTGTTAAGGTTTGTCGTCCAAAAGGCACAGAGACTCGACCGCCAACAATCGGAAATAGGTGGCTAGGAATCTTGTAATCGAACTGCTTGTCGAGTGGAACAGGCAGTGCCACACGGGCAATCATTGGACGCATAAAGGGACGGCTTTATCTGAGTTGACGAGAGCGAACAGTCTAATGGATAAGGGCGTTAAATTCGAGGAGCAGTTTAGATGACAGAGCTTACTTGAGGCTTGAATGCTACTGGAGCCAGAAAATAACGCTTAATAGAAGGTTTAAGGACAGTGTTGGTGAAAAATGTATCAAATCAGTTGATCCTACCTCACAGATTCATTACTATACTGCGCCTTAAAGGTATGGCTTTATCGCGGTTTAGTGATACAGCGGTGTCTTTATTTATTTTTTAACTACGTGTGGTGTCCGGCTTAGAATCGGATGGCGACACGGCCTAATTGAGGTTTTCCCATGAAAGTTGGTATCCACCCAGAATACAAAGCAGTTTCTGCAACTTGTTCTTGCGGCAACACATTTGAGTTCAACTCAACGCTAGCAAAAGAATCAATCCACCTAGACGTATGTGACAAATGTCACCCGTTCTACACTGGTAAGCAACGTATCGTAGATACAGGCGGCCGTGTTGATCGCTTCAACAAGCGTTTCGGTGCTCTTTCTAGCAAGAAGTAATTCTCGCTATTTAGACATAAAAAGGACACTTCGGTGTCCTTTTTTGTTGCCTGTGTACCGTCCTAAATATGGTTGACACATTTCCAACATGAAATTGGAGAGTGTCATGAAAACAACAAGTAGACGTACTCAACGAGATTATTCTCTTGCCTTTAAATTGGCAGTCGTAAGCCAAGTTGAAAAAGGCGAAATGACTTATAAGCAAGCTCAAGAACGTTATGGGATCCAAGGTCGCTCTACCGTTTTAGTTTGGCTCCGTAAACATGGTCAACTAGATTGGTCTAAAGGAATAGAACAATCGAGAGCGTTAGGAGCGACTATGTCAAACTCTTCCTCAACTCAAACCCCAGAGCAACGAATCAAAGAACTCGAGCAGCAATTAGAAGAGACTCAGCTCAAAGCTGAGTTCTTTGAAGCGGTTGTAAAAGTCATGGATCGAGATTTCGGTGTCCGAATCTCAAAGAAGCGCAAGGCCGAGTTATTAAGGAAAAAACGGTCAGAAAGTTGACCGTCACTAAAGCTTGTCACTTCATAGGTATTACACGACAAGCTTTCTACAAGCGCTGTGTTGCAGAAATTCATCAGACAAAGAAAGATGAATCAGTACTCGGTTTTGTGAAGGAGCAAAGGATGATGCACCCTCGTATAGGAACTCGTAAGATCAAGTATTTACTTGCTCAGAACGATATTGAAATAGGGCGAGACCGCTTATTCTCTCTGCTGAGAATGAATCGATTATTAGTGCAGAATCGAAGGGCTTATCATCGAACCACAAACAGTAATCATCGCTTTTACTGCCATCCGAATCGTGTCAAAGAAGGCTTAATACCGGAAAGACCAGAGCAATTATGGGTTGCCGATATTACTTATCTAGCAACGCGGCGTGGTAGTACTTATCTCAGTTTAGTGACGGACGCTTACTCAAGAAAAATCGTGGGCTATCACATAAGTGATGATATGAAAGCTCGCACGGTCAAGCAGGCCTTTTTAAACGCGTTGAAAGAACGGAAGAATACAGGTGAGCTTGTACATCACTCAGATCGAGGTGTTCAGTACTGCTCTGTTGAATACCAAGAGTTGCATCGACAGTATGATGTATCTTGCTCAATGACTGATGGCTATGACTGTTATCAGAATGCGTTGGCAGAGAGGATCAACGGAACACTGAAGATGGAGTATCTGTTGAATAAGCCTAATGATTTAGATGAAGCAAAGAAAATGGTCGCCGAATCAGTAAAAATCTATAATGAATATAGGCCTCACACAGCTCTAAAATACAAAACGCCCGATGAAGTACATCGAGCGTTTTAGTCAATCAAGTGTCAACCCATATCAGGACGGGTCACTGAAATTTGAAAAAATACTGAATCGTATTTCATTATTAGATCATTTTAAGTGAGAGGTTACTGGCGTAAATTTTATTTCATCACTTACCCCAACACTCTTTCCTCGAAATTCGCTCTAAAGTTGAGCAGGCGACAGTAATTTCAACTGTCCACTGGTCTTATTAGTAGTGAAATCTCGTTTTTTAATGATACAGATGCTTCAACCACCTAGGAACTTTGAAGTACATCCATTAACATGAACAAGATCCCCCAAATAATAATATCCTAGGAACCTACACCTATGTCTGAAGACAGCCGCCAAGATCAATCCCCTCAAGAATTATCGCCTCAAGAACAATTCCGTCAGCAAGCTCTTGATTATCATGAGTTCCCAATTCCAGGCAAAATTGCCGTAGAACTGACGAAGCCAGCAAACTCTGCAGAAGACCTAGCACTGGCATACAGCCCTGGCGTAGCTGAGCCTGTTCGCGAGATCGCACAGAATGTCGATAACGTTTATAAGTACACAGGTAAAGGCAACATGGTTGCAGTTATCTCTAACGGTACTGCAATTCTTGGCTTAGGTAATCTTGGTCCTATTGCTTCTAAACCAGTTATGGAAGGTAAAGCGCTACTGTTTAAGCGTTTTGCTGGTTTAGATTCTATCGATATTGAAGTAAAACACCGCACAATCGATGAGTTCGTTGATACGGTTGCGAATATCGCAGATACATTTGGTGGTATTAACCTAGAAGACATCAAAGCACCAGACTGTTTTGAAATCGAGCGTCGCCTGATTGAGCGTTGTGATGTACCTGTTTTCCATGATGATCAACACGGTACTGCGATTGTAACGGCAGCGGGTATGCTTAACGCGATCGAGCTTCAAGGTAAGAAACTGGAAGAGTGTAAGATCGTTTGTTTAGGTGCTGGCGCAGCAGCGGTTGCTTGTATGGAGCTACTGATTAAGTGTGGCGCTCAGCGTGAGAAGATCTACATGCTTGACCGTAAAGGTGTGATCCACACTCGTCGTGATGACTTGAATGAATACAAAGAGCTGTTCGCAAATAACACCGACAAGCGCACGCTTGAAGATGTTATCGAAGGCGCTGACCTGTTCTTGGGTGTATCGGGTCCTAATCTGCTACCAGCTAAGGCACTTACGCTGATGGCTGATAAGCCTGTTGTGTTTGCATGTTCAAACCCAGATCCAGAGATCAAGCCTGAGCTTGCACATGAAGTTCGTTCTGACCTAATCATGGGTACTGGCCGTAGTGATTACCCTAACCAAGTAAACAACGTACTTTGTTTCCCATTCATTTTCCGTGGTGCACTAGACGTGCGTGCGAGCGAAATCAATGACGAAATGAAGCTAGCGGCGGTTAAAGCGATTCGTGAACTAGCAAAAGAAGAAGTTCCAGCTGAAGTACTGGCAGCTGCGGGTGAGACTGCACTGGAGTTCGGTAAGGGTTACATCATTCCTAAGCCAATGGACCCGCGTCTGCTTCCTCGCGTTGCAAAAGCAGTTGCTGAAGCGGCTGTTGAGTCTGGCGTTGCTCGAATTGAGATGCCTGCCAACTATATGGCTTAATGCCTTAGTAGCTTAGTAGCTTAGTAGCCCAGTAGCTGTTGCTCTATTGAGCGAAAAAGAATAATAAAAAACCGACTCATAGGAGTCGGTTTTTTTATGTCTATCATTCACAGCGCAGCTACAGATAACGTAGTGGGTGATGTGACAAATAGGGTTCAGCTATAGCGAATCAATAATGAAGGCGGTGACTGAGTTGTTTTTATTCTTCGTCAAACGCTTCGAACTCGATGCCCATCTCTGTCATCAGTTTTTTGACTTCAGTTGGGATGTCGTCTGGACGATCTTTACGAAGGTCTTCATCCGTTGGCAGTGGTTGGCCTGTGTACGCATGTAGAAAGGCTTCGCACAGTAGCTCACTGTTTGTTGCATGGCGTAGGTTATTGATCTGGCGGCGAGTGCGCTCGTCAGTAAGAACCTTTAACACTTTTAGAGGGATAGAAACTGTAATTTTCTTTACTTGTTCGCTTTTCTTTCCATGCTCAGCATATGGGCTTATGTATTCACCATTCCAGTCGGCCATTGCGTACCTTCATCACTTTAGTTGTTAGAATAAATTAATAGTGCTGATTTTAGCGGGATTTACTGCCATAAGCAAAGACATATAGACGTCCGGAAGTGTTGACGTCTCACGTTTATGAAAGTAAAGTGAGTAACATATATCTAACACAGCCACAAAATGCCGACAAGCAGCTGTGATTCTCAGACGCAAAACTTGTAAGGAAGCACCTATGAGCAGCCGGAAGCCAGCAACCATCGCAGTACGTACTGGCATCGAGTCAGACACGCAACACCATGCCGTTGTCCCACCTATTTATCTTTCGACTAACTATGGGTTTCCCGCTTTTGGTGAAGTGCCAAAGTATGATTATACCCGCTCTGGTAACCCAAACCGCGGCCTATTAGAAACGGCACTATTTGAGCTTGAGTCTGGTAAAGGCGCGGTTGTCACTAACTGTGGTACGTCGGCACTTAACTTATGGGTATCCGCTTTTTTAGGTGGCGATGATCTTATTATTGCACCGCACGACTGCTATGGCGGTACTTACCGTCTGTTTAACACACGCTCGCTCAAAGGTGACTTCAAAGTTCTGTTTGTTGATCAATCGGATCAAGCTGCACTGGATGCGGCGATCGCGCTCAAGCCAAAGTTGATCTTAATTGAAACGCCATCGAATCCATTGGTTCGTGTGGTTGATATTGCAGAAACTTGCCGTAAAGCGAAAGAAGTAGGTGCTCTGGTTGCTGTCGACAACACGTTTTTGACGCCTGTGTTCCAAAAGCCTTTAGAGCTGGGTGCGGATTTTGTTATCCACTCAACCACTAAATACATCAACGGACACTCAGATGTCATTGGTGGTGTTGTAGTTACTAAGACAGAAGAGCACGCTGAAGAGCTAGCATGGTGGGGTAACTGTATTGGTGCAACCGGCACACCATTTGATAGTTACATGACGCTACGTGGTATTCGTACGCTAGGTGCACGTATGCGCGTTCACGAAGAGAGCTCACGTGAAATTCTGACGGCTCTGCAACAACAAGATCTGGTGGGTACGATTTACCACCCAAGCCTGCCTGAACACCCGGGTCATGATATTGCCAAGAAACAGCAATCAGGTTTTGGCTCAATGTTGAGCTTTGAATTTGCGGGTTCATTCGAGGCACTTAAATATTTTGTGGATAAATTAGAGCTATTTTCTTTGGCTGAATCATTGGGCGGTGTTGAAAGCCTGATTTGTCATCCAGCGTCGATGACTCACCGTGCTATGGGCGAAGAAGCATTGGCAGAAGCGGGTGTTTCTCAACAATTACTGCGCCTTTCTGTTGGCCTTGAAGATGCAGAAGACTTGATTGATGATCTCAAGCAAGCGTTTGAAAAAACACAAGGCTTTATCGCAGAAGGGGAGGTTTAATAATGACAACCTTTCGCCAGCTACATAAATTTGGTGGCAGCAGTTTAGCGAACCCAGAGTGTTACCAACGCGTGGTCAATATTCTTAGAGAATACTCATCAACTACTGACTTGGTCGTGGTATCAGCTGCGGGTAAAACAACTAACCGCTTGATTGAGTTTGTTGAAGCGCTCGACAAAGATGGTCGTATCGCTCACGAATGTCTACAAACCCTTCGTCAGTTCCAACTTGAGCTGATTGAAGCGCTGCTTGAAGGTGAGTCTGCGGCTCAGCTAACGGCCGCTATTCAACAAGAATTTACTGCTTTGGGTGAGCTAACTGCTCCTCTAAGCGAATCGCAAAAAGCACAGGTGCTAGGACACGGTGAGGTTTGGTCTTCACGTTTGTTAGCCGCTCTGTTGTGCCAACATGACTTACAAGCGGTTGCTCAAGATGCGCGTGCCTTTTTACGTGCAGAAGCGGGTGCTCAACCCGAAGTGGATCGCGCGCGTTCTTATCCTCTGATTAAAGAAGTTTTGGCTCAGCATACGCATTGCCGAGTGGTGATTACGGGCTTTATGGCTCAGAACTGCGAAGGTGAAACAGTACTGCTTGGTCGTAACGGTTCAGATTACTCAGCAACCGTGATTGGCGCTTTGGCTGAAGTTGAACGTGTGACAATTTGGAGTGACGTGGCGGGCGTTTACAGCGCTGACCCTCGTTTGGTTTCGGATGCGTGTTTGTTGCCTCTGCTTCGCCTTGATGAAGCGAGTGAACTCGCTCGTCTGGCGGCTCCAGTGCTCCATAGCCGAACGCTACAGCCTGTGGCTCAAAGTGCTATGGATCTCAGCTTGCGCTGCAGCTACCAGCCGGAGGCGGGCTCTACACAGATAGAGCGTGTACTGGCATCGGGTCGTGGCGCAAAAATCATTAC
>NZ_JBFRLX010000153.1:1895-6407 GCF_041470165.1 Vibrio sp. 10N.286.46.A8 | reverse complement strand
CGGTGATACGTTCTGATGGCCAGTCGGCAACCATTTTCGAGAATGAATCGGCTTCACGCTTGGCATTGTGGATCATGGTGGCGTTGGCAGGGATGGTCATCACCTTGGTGAGGTGGCGAATAATGCGCGGGTCTTGTGCTTTCTGTTCCCACATTTCATTCGGCAGCATCAGCATTTTCTCGATGTTGAATTCAAAGAACACCTCTTCAAATTGCGGCCATTTCTTTCTCACCACATTCCACGAAATGCCACACTGGAATACTTTTTCAGTAAAGGCGGCTAGCCAACGGTCGTCGGTGATTTGCGATAACTCGGCTTGGGAAAGGGGCGCACGAACAATCTTTTCGAGTTCGGCTGCTCCGCCTTTACGGTGAGCTGCACGTTGATAAATAGTGTCGAATTTTTCTTGGGTCATTGGAGGTTCCAAATTATATCTGTGTAGCCAATGCTTAATGATATGGGGTTGAATCTAGCAATTAAAACAAGTCGATTAACTAAATAAGTCTGTTAATTAAAACAATCCTGGTAACTAAAATTAACCTGACAATTAAAATGAACTAGCAGAGCTTTAATTCCATCTGATACAAGGGCCACGTTTTGCCATTGAACTCTTTCACGCTCGGCTCTTTGTCTACCACCTGAAATCCTGCTTTGTCGTAGCAGCGTTTTGCTCCGTGGTTTTGCTTAAATACGGCCAAGGTGATGGTGGTGATATTTGGGATTTCTTTCGTAGCTTCTAATGCACTTTCTATCATGGATTGCCCAAGCCCTTTACCTCGTTGGTTTGGGTGAATCGCGACTCGGCAAAAGCGAAGTTCATTGTCTGACATGCGTTGAAACTCCATAAAGCCAAGCAAGTCATCGGTATTTGAGTTGGCGTTTGAATCGGCGTTCGGTTCAGAGTATGACTTAGATGCAGAAAAGGTATATAGCTCGACATGTGGTTCTTGAGAACGTTCGATGATGGAGGCTGCTTTTAAGGGCCAACCAAATATCCGTCCGCCCCATAGAACGTAGTCTTCTAGGGATGTAAACCAAGTGACGATCTCGTCGGCGTCGGATGCTTTAAAGCGGTTTATTTCCATATCCTTCTCTCTTCCTTATCGCGTGTCTCTTTTTCTAAGCCGTTAAACTTCTGCGGCCAACTGATCAAGAAAGCCACGCATGTACTCGGTGCGCTTGTTGGCTTCCAATTTGGCTGATTTTGTATTCATGGTTTCAGCGAGCTTAAACAGTTTTACGTAGAAATGGTCGACGCTGTAATGCTTGTCATCCAAGTCACGCTGCTTCGCAAACGGGTCTTCGTGGTTATACAGCTCGGCGTTAAAGCTTTGACCTACGTACAGGCAGCGAGCGATACCAATCGCACCGAGAGAATCTAGGCGATCTGCATCTTGAACAATCTGTGCTTCCAAGGTTTCTGGTATGATGTTGGCGCTGTAACTGTGAGTGACAATAGCGTGATGGATTTCGTCGAGGTAGGACGCAGGATACTCGATAGATTTGAGATAAGAGATAGCCTTGTCTGCCGCCATTTGTGAGCTTTGAGCGCGGTCTGGGTGGTTCTTCGGAAAGGTGAAGCAATCATGAAGGTAAGCGGCGGGCAGCACGACTTCAAGCTTAGCCTGTTCTTGAGTACATAAAGCCTTGGCAGTTTTGACTACGCGCTTAATATGGCTGATGTCGTGCGCTGCATCTTGTGTCATCTCTTGCTGTGCAAAATCAAGCAGTTGGCTTTCAAATCTTTTAATCACGCGTCCCTTTCCCCATCTGTAGACGTTATTAATGTTGCTTATCGTTCAGTGTCGTTTCATATCGACTTTAACAGTTTCAAGCGCGAGTTTTTATCTTTTATAAAAGGAATACCCACAAAAAAACCGACTCTGTGAGTCGGCTTAATAGAAAGGTTATCCTGTGTTGATCAAAGCGTTAACAACGGTTCAGAGCCTAAGCTGCAGCTTGTTGAAGCTGTGCTAACACATCATGCAAAGAAGGGCTGATGGTGTGCCCAAGCGCTTTTACTTCGTCACATGGCTCTACTAAATCAGGGATTTGGAAGCTGATCATGTTGGCTGCCATTGATGCGCGAATACCGTTGTTTGAGTCTTCAAACGCTAGGCAGGTTTCAGGGGCAACACCTAGGCGTTCTGCCGCTAGTAAGTAGATCTCTGGGTGAGGTTTACCATTGGTCACTTCGCAGCCTGTGCTTAGTGAGGTGAAGTAAGAATCTAGGCCAGCCAGCTCAAGCTTCTTTTTAGCGATATCAAGCTGAGTCGAGGTCGCCACCGCGATTGGAATGTCGTTTGCTTTCAGCCATTCAAGAAGCTCAATCACGCCATCTTTAACTGGGATAGCTTGGTGCTTAACAATCGCACTGTAGCGAGTGCGCCATTCATTGTTCAATGCTGGGTAATCTAACCCTTCGCCGTAGCCCTTTCTAAAAATCTGTTCGATGGTTTTTGCGTTACAACCAATGATGCCTAAGTAAACATCCTGCAAAAACGGAACACCTTGCGCGTGACATGCTTCTTCAAAAACCTGCATACAAAGTCGCTCGGTGTCGAGCAGCAGTCCATCCATATCAAAAATAGCAGCTTGAAAATTCATATACGTGGTTCTTTCTGTGTTGTCGTCGTGAGGGCGAGTATTTTGACATAGTGTCTGGAGATAGGCGAGTCAGTGTTGCGTGAGAATATGCAGAATTGGCTCTGTAATATGCCTCTGGATGAGTTGCAATATAATTGATTTGGGCTGGAGTGATATCGTTAAGTTATGAGCCTGATATTTTATAGGTCATACCGTTCTAACAGACACAATAATGGTTATCATACATAACAAATCTAGGTTGAGAACCTAGCTTCCTATTACAATTCATAAACTTACAAGCGTGTTAGCGTGACCATAATCTTATAAAAAACAATTTGCGGAAGCCTGCAATCATAGTGTGACCAAGCAAAAAGTAAATGGTGGAACTTACGGACAAAATAGAATTAGTCCACATTTTTAGCA
Organism: Vibrio sp. 10N.286.46.A8; assembly: GCF_041470165.1. Taxonomy (NCBI): domain Bacteria; kingdom Pseudomonadati; phylum Pseudomonadota; class Gammaproteobacteria; order Vibrionales; family Vibrionaceae; genus Vibrio; species Vibrio sp. 10N.286.46.A8. Next base: position 3,398 of record NZ_JBFRLX010000153.1, on the reverse strand, counting down.
AGGTTGCTTATGTTGTATTTTGAGTTTCTATTTTTATTAGTCGTACTTTATATCGGGTCTCGGTATGGCGGTATCGGCTTAGGTGTTGTTTCTGGTATTGGTTTGGTTATCGAGGTGTTTGTCTTCAAGATGCCACCAACGTCTCCACCTGTCACCGTAATGCTGATCATCCTCGCTGTTGTTACCTGTGCTTCTATTCTTGAAGCGGCTGGTGGCTTGAAATACATGCTGCAAGTGGCCGAAAGGGTACTGAGAAAGAACCCGAAACGCGTCACCTTGATAGCACCGTTCGTGACTTACTCGATGACATTCCTATTAGGTACTGGCCACGCGGTTTACTCCATCATGCCTATCATCGGTGATGTGGCATTGAAGAACGGTATTCGTCCTGAACGCCCAATGGCGGCTGCATCGGTGGCGTCTCAATTGGCGATTACGGCGTCTCCAATCTCGGCTGCTGTGGTCTATTACCTCGCGCAACTTTCTGATATCCAACACTCTATTACTCTGCTTTCGATTTTGATGGTGACGGTTCCTGCAACGCTGTTCGGCACACTTTTGCTTTCTCTGTATAGCTTGAAACGTGGTAAAGAACTGAACGACGATCCTGAATACCAAGCGCGTCTAAAAGATCCTGAGTGGAAAAAACGCATCGAGAGCACTACTGCGACCTCTTTGGATGAAGTACTGCCAACTTCGGCTCGTAATGCGGTATTGATTTTCCTACTTTCAATTGTCGTGATTGTTATCGTGGCGATGGTGCCAGAGATCAGAACCATCGTAGACGGCGACAAGCCAATCAAGATGTCGGTGATCATCCAAATGATGATGCTCTGTTTCGGCGGTATCATCTTGCTGGCAACCAAAACTGACCCGCGTGATGTGCCAAACGGTGTGGTATTCAAATCGGGTATGGTGGCGGCGATTGCTATCTTCGGTATCGCTTGGATGTCGGATACTTACTTCCAATACGCAATGCCTCAGTTCAAATCTGGCATCGTAGAAATGGTAACTAACTACCCATGGACGTTTGCACTAGCGCTATTCATTGTATCGGTTGTGGTGAACTCGCAAGCCGCTACTGCACGTATGATGCTGCCTGTTGGTCTTGGCTTAGGACTAGACCCAGCCCTGCTTATCGGCTTAATGCCAGCGGTTTACGGCTACTTCTTCATCCCGAACTACCCATCAGATATCGCTACGGTTAACTTCGATGTCTCTGGTACCACCAAGATTGGTAAGTGGTATTTCAACCACTCATTCATGTCGGTCGGTTTAATCGGTGTAGTGGGTGCATGTTGTTTAGGCTACGCATTGGCACAGATTTTCATCGCTTAGTCTCACTTTTTATCGCTTAATCTGACTTCTTGTCGCTTAATTAAGCGATAACGAGATAACAAACAAAAACAGCGCCTATTTAGGCGCTGTGTTTGTTTTTACTGTTTGGAAGTTCTGATACGAACCTAGATTTCGAATTAATAACCAATATTAACGAGGCTCAAA
>NZ_JBFRLX010000153.1:0-1175 GCF_041470165.1 Vibrio sp. 10N.286.46.A8 | reverse complement strand
ATATTAACGAGGCTCAAAGGCGAGTGACTGAATCGCTTCTTCTCTCGCCAGTTACTGTTACAACGACTGTTACCACTCTATAACTACCACCACAACTACAGCTGACCCTTTCGGGCAATATCCAATTTACTATTCGCAACAGAAGCGTAATTTTTGAAGGCTAAACTTGAGGTTCTAAGATCAGCAAGCTGCCCTTTTGTGCGTGTTTTTTTGTTTTCTTCCTGTCTTTAAAGCGTGCATTAGCGGCTATTTCAACTCCTAGCTGGGCATTGGTCAATGCGTCGTCACTGTTATCCGTTGAGCTTAAATAGGCGGCTTCAAGTTCTGGTGGTCTGAACAAATTCGGCAGAGTCCCCCTCATTCCATCAATGTCAGATTCAGTAAAGTCTGTGATAACAGAAATTCGCCATAATTCTTCAGCAAGCAACTTATAGCTTTGATCTAATAAAATCATATAAGTGTGGGCTTTATTCTGACATCGGCCAAGTGCAACTATGTTGACACTGCGGTCATATTTTTCATTTTTACGCTTTTGATAAGCTTTTGTTGTTAAATGGGAGGCTAATTTATCCCACAGCAAAACCTTTAGGAGAAGGGGATTAACCATGGTATCCGCCTCTACATCAGTACCTATACCTGCTGTTAAGCCGGCAGCCGCTCTCACTTTAATATCGCCGCTACCGCGTACAACAGCCTCAAGTGCCGCGTTTATTCCAGCGCCGGCACTTACCGAAGCTTCAATTTTAAAACGTGCAGCATCAATACTGCGCGCTTTAAAAACGGCTGTTGTCGATCCCTTCGCTTTAGCACCGATAAAAGCACTACCACCGATAGCGCCGACAATAAACTCATCAGCTCCGAGGATATTACTGCTGTTGAATGCTCCGTTTACCTGAGCTTTAACTTCCGCGCCGACAAATAAGGACGCTTCGCTTTGTAGAGCAAATAACTGTCCAATACTCAGTTCATGGCTGACTTCAACCATTACGCCAAATTTTGCCGCCAGTTCAAGGTTAACCCCGATATCGATGCCAGGGATCAACTGCATTGGTGCAAAACCATTACGATTTTCAAGCTCAGCCTGTGAAAAGTTGGTTTCTTTTCCCAATCCTTGGCTAACACCGGCATTGCCTGTTATGCCTATTTCCGGCTTGCCCGCCCGCCCCTTCATAATC
>NZ_JBFRLX010000152.1:0-54339 GCF_041470165.1 Vibrio sp. 10N.286.46.A8 | reverse complement strand
TCATGGCCTTTGTGGTCATCATGGTCGTGTTCAGCGTGTTCAGCGTGTTCAGCGTGGTCATGGCCTTCATGGTCATCATGATCGCCTTCCAAGGTGTTCGTCACCGACTTGAACTTCAGAGTACAGCTTGCATTTTTGAAACCAAATAGCTCATCTGGCTTGTTTAATTGCGCAATCGCTTGTTCAAATACTTTCTTTTGCTCAGCAGTTTCTGGAGCATGTTCAAAGCCAACCACATCAGCGCCGGGAGCTGTTACTTCAACAAGCAGTTCTTGCCCATCTTGAGCGATGTTCACCTCAACTTTACCGTGCACGTGTGCTTCGTGAGAGCGGAATTCTTCGTTAGCTAGAACATTAGTAGAGACAGTCATACCGATAACAACGGCTAGAATAGTAGGTTTCATGTTTTTTTCCTGAATAAAGGTTAATTAAAAAGTAGTGGTAATTAAGAAATCTTTACAGGAGGTGAACGTGCTAAATAAGCGAAATACAGGCGCTGTAACGAAACGACTGACTCTGTGATTGCGACAGTAAATTCCGAATGGAACTCTGGGATCTGTGGAAGTGAATGCGCCGTTATGAACTGATTTATCGAAAACAGCTCACAGTGATGTGAAGAGTGATGATGTGGGTCGATATCCACAATATGTGTCGCTGCTAACACGCTCAACATGAGCATCAGCCCAAGCAAGAAGCCTGTTTTACGTTTCACATTATTAGGTGTGTTTTTCCACATCAGGATGATTAACCACAGAATTAAAAAAGGATACTGTTATAATATAACAATATCCTTTGGTCAGGTCTCGAAAAAGACGCGAATATCTTATTAAAGGCTCGCTTTAATCAACTCAATAACTTGAGTGACTTCTGAGTCGTTTAATGCTCCTTCTTTAACAAACAATATTTTACCTTGCTTGTCTTGAACGATAATCGCTGAGCTCTCTTCTTTTAAAGCCCATGATGACGCTACGGTTCCGTCTTCATCTAGCACCATAGAAGACCATGGAAATTCTTCTTTGCTACTTTCTGCTGACGATTTAACAAAAGACCCAGTTCCCCAAATCGCATCATCTTGGTTGATGATGGTAGTGGTTTGGTAGCTGTCTTCTGCGAATTTCGATGCTGTAATGGCTGCCATCAGTTGTGCGTTGAGCTCTTTCGAGCTGCTACGGCCAGCAATAGCTTGAACGACGCGAACTTTACCTAGAAGATCATTGGTTGCCCAAGCTTGATATCCAGTATTTCCGTCGTTTAGTACGATTTCACCATAGTTGCTAACATCGACAGCAGGCAGAGTTGCACCGACTGATAGATTATGAGCATTGGCGAAAAGTGGAGAGGCTGCGGCTAAAAAAGCCAGTAGAGTTTTGTTTTTCATTATATTTTTGTTCCGCTTATTGGTTTGCTCTGGAAGTATAATATGAAATTTGAAAAATGCCTCTTTAACTTTTTTATCGTACGGTGTAGATATAAGTTGCAGGCTTGTTACCAAAAGGTATAATGCATCAATATCGAGATGAACAATAGATTATCTTGCTGTTTGCTAAAGGAATTAGCGATTGAATGTGCTTTGAATACGTTGGTGTTCAGGTACGTGGCTGTAGTACTCAAATGGAATTGAGGTTGTATTATGTTAAGAAAATTTTCTACTTATCGTCCACATCAGGTGGCGCGTTTCGTTAAAGTCCTGTTCAAAGGCCAGTTTGCTATAGAGGGTATCGGAGAGTTTCGCTTCGACCAAGGCAAGGTGCTTCTTCCTGAAGTTTCAGACAAACAAAAGCTCACTATTTTTAAAGAAGTTAACGGCACGATTGCTGCGCTGCCGGTGTAACTGACTGTTATAGATTTGCATTGCGTCAAATAGATTTCCAATGAAAAAGGGCTTCCTAGCGGAAGCCCTTTTTTAATGGATGTTGTTCTAGTTTGTATGCCTAATACCAATCGTAGTAAATAACTGTTCATCCTAGCTGGTTAAAACACTCGATAACATCGTTAGAAATTTTGATTGTAGAATAACTACTTATCGAAAATTTCTGCCTTGTTCTCAAGCATTTTTCCTGCGCTATTTATGATCACTTACTTACTGTGATTGGTATAACACATTATTGCGGAGGGAAGCACACACCTGTTCCACCCAATCCACAATAACCATTCGGATTTTTAGCTAGGTATTGCTGGTGGTAGGTTTCTGCGAAAAAATATTTTCCAGCAGGCAGAACTTCCGTTGTGATTTCGTTGCCCAATGATTCAGTCATTGCTCGTTGGTATTCACGTTTAGAGTGCTCAGCGATAGTCTGTTGTTCTTCGCTGAAGGTGTATATCGCAGAACGGTATTGAGTCCCTAAATCGTTGCCTTGGCGCATCCCTTGAGTTGGGTCATGACGCTCCCAAAAGGTTTCAAGTACTTGAGCGAGAGATGTTTGTTCGCTATCAAAAATGACACGAACGACTTCGGTATGGCCAGTTTGTCCGCTACATACCTGCTCATAAGTGGGGTTAATCGTGTATCCACCAGCGTAGCCAACAGATGTTGAAATAACGCCGTTCAACTGCCAGAACAAACGCTCAGCTCCCCAGAAGCATCCCATACCAAGTAGGACTTCTTGTTGAGAACCCGTAGGAGCATTGAGCAAGTCAGTTTGATTGACGAAATGGCGCTCAGTGATTCGGATTGGGTCAGCATTTCCCGGTAATGCGGTTGCTGCGGAAACCAGTTGTTGTTTGTTTAGCATGTTATATTCCTTTTCGCATACGTTTACCGCGTTAGTTAACATTAGATCTAGGTTTATATTAACTGGAGGCTCATATTAACGGCCGGTTAATATTGATTAAGTCTTTACATTAGACCGTGTTATTGCCGGATTTATTGCAGACTCAATGTCGTTTTAGCGGTATGATTTCTTTTCACTTATTAACGTATTGATAACTTCTTCACCAATTAAACATGATAAGAAAAACTTTACCAGTTCTGATTGGCACTCTACTGTCATCGACGCTCGCTTTTGCTGACGTTTCCCTTGATATTAAAGGGTTGGATGGCGCGCTTGCAGATAATGTGGATGCTTATCTGAGTGCGATTCCTGAAGAAGAGTATTCGGTCTCATTAAGATTTCAATCTCGCTTGGAGTCGATGATCAACGAAGCGTTGAATGCATTAGGCTACTACCAACCTAATATCACATTTACTCATTCTGAAGATGATACCGAATTGACTGTTACGGTTGAGCCGGGAGAGCCGGTTGTTATTTATGCTTCAGATATTGTTCTGACTGGTGAAGCCAAAGATGATCCTGATTTTTTGGCCTTAATAGCTAAGAGCAAGTTGTCTAAAGGTTCGATTTTGAATCATGGTAATTATGACTCTTTAAAATCATCGATCCGCAATCTTGGATTAGCGAAAGGTTACTTCGATGGGGCGTATGATCTTAGCAAACTAGAAGTCGCTCCTGAATTAAACCGCGCTTATGTCCGCCTTCATTATAACAGTGGTATTCGTTATCACTTTGGCTCTACTCAGGTTACTGGTAGCCAAATAGAAGAAGAGAAGGTGCAGTCACTTAAACCATTTGAAGATGGCGAACCTTACTCGATAACCAAAGTTGGTGAATACAACCAAAACCTTTCCAATACGGATTGGTTCTCTTCAGTCTTTGTTGAGCCTGATTTAAGTCAATTGGGTGAAGGTCGAGAAATTCCGATGAAGGTAAGCCTTGCTCCGCAAGCGCGGAACCAAATTGAAACGGGTATCGGTGTATCAACAGACTTGGGTGTAAAAGGTACCCTTAAATGGAAGAAACCTTGGGTTAATGAGAAAGGTCATAGTTTTAATAGTAGTTTATCGATCTCCAAGCCTGAGCAGACTATTACGGCGGCTTATAAAATCCCATTGGATGACGTGCTTAATGACTACTATCAAATTAAGTATGGAATGAAGAATCTGGATAACCGTGATACCAAGAGTTTGGAGTCAAACTTAGCCTTAGAAAGGTACTGGCGTCTAGATAATGGTTGGCAACGCACGGTATTCATTCGATACCTAGTCGAAAACTATAAACAAGGTTTACAAGACGATTTGGCGCAGTTTGTGTTGCCAGGTGTCTCTTTCTCACGCACTCGAACCCGAGGCGGTTCAATGCCGATGTGGGGCGATAAACAAACCATCATGGTTGAAGCGGCTGATGATACCTTGTTATCTGAAACCCAAGTCGTACGTTTTCAAGGGCAAACCGCATGGATTCGAAGCATTGGTAATAACCACCGAGGTTTAACCCGCCTTCAATTCGGCGGAAACTTTGCGGACGAATTTGATAAGTTATCTCCTTCTTTAAGATTTTTTGCGGGTGGTGATAATAGCATCCGTGGTTATGGCTATGAGTCTATCTCTCCTCGAGATGAAAGTGGCGCACTAACGGGGGCGAAATTCATTGCAACCAGTTCGTTTGAATACCAATATCGCTTAGTTGGGAATTGGTGGGGAGCGGCTTTCTACGATATTGGTGATGCATTCAATGACACGCCAGAGTGGAAACATGGTACTGGTGTCGGGATTCGTTGGGCGTCCCCCGTCGGTCCTGTGAGTTTAGATTTTGCTTGGGGTCTAGATGCGAAAAAAGGTGATGAGTTCCAACTGCACTTTAGTTTAGGGCCAGAATTATGATCAAAGTGGTGGGTAAGTGTATCAAGTGGGCGTCGATTTCATTGACGTCGATTTTGCTATTGTTAATCGCCCTACTAGGTTTTGTTTTGTTCACCAATTCGGGGTTGAATACTGTGTTGTGGGGCGCCGAAAAAGCATTGCCACAACTGAAAGTGGAAAGTACTAAAGGCGCTCTTTTCCCAAGCTTTACGCTTAACAATGTTCAGTTTAAAGATGATAGCCTACATATCGATACCAAGGTTGAAAATTTGGCATTGGCTATCAATCCGCGCTGTCTGCTCGACCCTCAAGTGTGTGTTGACCGCTTAGCGATTCAAGGGCTGGATTTCGCACTTACTGAATTGCCACTAGCTTCTACAGAAGAGGCAGAACCTACTCCGCCCGTAACATCGGTAAAAACACCACTACCAATCGTCATTAATCGAATCGCTTTATCTGATATCAAACTGAATATCTTAGGTCATGAAATTGAATGGGGTTTGTTCTCTACTGCCCTGAGTATGCAGGGGGAAAAGCTGACAGTATCGCCAACTTTATTCAATGATCTTAAGGTTAAACTTGCAGAGTCTACTGAAGATCCACAATCAGAAATAGTCGAGCCAGATACTGCAACTAAGACAGCTATCGAGTTGCCTGAAGTTTGGATTCCTTTGCAGGTTGTACTTGAGCGTTTTGATCTCAACCGTTTCACTCTAGAACAAGAAGCGCCAATTGTTGTGAATCACCTCGGGTTAGAAGCTCGCGCGGGTAAACACACGGTTGACGTTTCCAGTCTCGAACTCGATATGCCACAAGCAAGCGCGAACCTAACGACGAAGGTTGAGCTCAAGGGCGGCTATCCGCTAGAGCTTTCTTTGGGTGCGTTGGTGAAAGAAACCGATCTTGCTGGTCAGAAACTGTCTCTGAAAGCACAAGGCAGCGTGGCTAAGTTAAGTCTAGAGTCTCAGTTCTCCGAATTGATTGAGGCAAAGTTGTCTGGGGATATTCAACCCTTAGAACCGACTCTGCCATTTGACCTTCTTTTAGAGGGAGGTAAAGCGCAATGGCCTTTGACAGGTAAAAGTGACTACCAAGCTGCAATTGAGAAATTCAAAGCCGATGGTTCATTAGATGGTTTTAATGTGCAGCTTAAAGCTGAAGCCGATGGTAAGGAGATACCTGCCTTAACAATAGATCTACAAGGTAAAGGCACCACGGAACAGATTGAACTTGAACGCTTGAAACTGAATACCTTGGGTGGCGAACTAAATGGTGTAGTTAAAGCTAACTGGAAGAAGCTCGTTAATTGGCAAGCCGATGTGACGCTCAAAGACATTCAACCTGGACTACAGTGGCCAGAAGCCGAGGGTAATATTAGCGGAAGCATCGTCACTTCGGGTGAACTGACACAAGCGGGTGGTTGGGCGATTGAACTGCCTAAGCTCGATATTGAGGGAATCCTACGAGAATACCCTCTGGATATCAAAGGGCAGTTGTCAGCGTCAGATCGCAGCGCGAGCGGTGAACCTAAACTGAAAACCAGTGGTTTGAGCTTGGCTCACGGTGTTAATTCGATTAAGGCTCAAGGGCAACTGGATAAGCAATGGGGTATGGGCGTTGCGATTAATTTCCCACAGTTATATAAGAGTGTTCCAGAGCTGACGGGTAAAGTGATGGGTAATATCCAGCTTAGTGGCCCAACGAAAGAGCCAAAGGTCGATTTCGCGCTTAATGTTGATAAGGTCGATTGGAATAACGAAGCAACACTAGAATCCTTATCACTTAATGGCTCGGTGGTTCCCCTGCCATTGCCTGAAGCTCAAGCCGATCTTGTATTAAAAGCTAAGAACTTGAGTTATCAAGAACAAAATGTGGAAAGCATTGATTTAACCGTGAATGGCGGTGAGAAGCAGCATACCGTAACACTTGATGTGATATCCGACATCGTGTCGACCAGTTTGGCTATCTCTGGAGAATTGATTCAGAAGCCTTCTCTTATTTGGGATGGGTCGTTAGACAGAGTCAGAATTACCACTCAGCAGGGGCCTTGGGTATTAGATCAACCTGTCGCAATTAAGGCGGATGTCGATAAGCAGTATGCCGACGTTCAAGCGCACTGTTGGAAGCAATCGGGTTCGAGTGTATGTCTGGATGAAGACGTGCGTGTCGGAAAGTCGGGCGAGGCCAAATTGGCGATCAACCAATTCGATTTCGAACAGATTAAAGCGCTCATGCCTAAAGAAACGCAATTACAGGGCTTAGTTAATGCGACGGCTCATGCCAAGTGGTCAGAGCAAGGTGAACCTGAGGTGACGGTAAGCGTCGATATGCCGAAAGGTCAGGCTGTTCAACAAGTTGGTGAGCCAATCACACTCGGTTGGGAAAGCGTTGCATTGAATGCCCAACTAAAAGACAACCAACTGAACGCTGACTTTAAGTTGGATGTGTCTGACAATGGTGACCTGTCTGGCACGGTGTCGTTACCAGACATTCTCGCAGAAGACAAAATGGTCGATGCGGCAATTAAGCTGACAACCTTCCATCTGGACTTCTTACAGCCAATCCTCGGCGAATACAGCCTGTTGAAGGCCGATCTTGAGAGTGACCTACAGGTAAAAGGCTCTTTGATGCATCCTCAAGTCTTTGGTCAATTCTCTGTTGATGGTATTCAAGTCAAAGGCGATGTCACACCAGTCGATATTAAAGATGGTCGTATTGACCTCGATTTTGACGGCTACAGCGCGAAGTTAGATGCCAATGTTGAAACACCCGATGGTCACCTTGATATCGAAGGCTCCGGGGATTGGCAGGATCTTAAAGCATGGCACTCTAATGTCAGAGTGTTTGCCGACGAGTTGATGGTTGATATCCCGCCTATGGTTAAGGTGAAGGTCGTGCCTGATATGACCATTGATGTCACACCGGAATTGGCGAAAATCACTGGTGATATCGCATTACCGTGGGGACGTATTGTTGTCGAAGACTTACCACCGTCAGCGATCGGCGTCTCTTCTGATCAAGTTATCTTGAATAAAGATCTTGAGCCAGAGAGCGAAGACACGATTCCATTCAATGTGATGACCAATATTAATATCTCCATTGGCGATGACTTTAAACTGTCTGCTTTTGGTCTTGAAGGTGATTTGGTCGGCAAGCTCAACGTGGCTCAAAAAGACCAAGGTCCTTTTATCACAGGTGAGGTAAATATCGTCGATGGTACTTACCAATCCTTTGGACAAGATCTCTTGATCAAAGAAGGTAAGATTTTAATGAATGGTCCTCCAGATCAGCCATATGTAGCGATCAATGCGATACGTAACCCTGATAATACTCAGGATGATGTGACAGCTGGTATTCGAGTGACAGGCCCGGCGACAGAGCCGACCATCGAAATTTATTCTGATCCTGTGATGCCGCAAGCCAATGCGTTGTCTTATATTTTGCGTGGTCAAGATATTGATGGTGAGTCGAATGGTTCAATGACAACGACCTTAATAGGCTTAAGCTTGGCGAAGAGCGGCAAGGTTGTCGGCGAAATTGGTGAGGCTTTTGGCGTACAGGACTTGCAACTGGATACTGCAGGCTCTGGAGATGATTCCCAGGTTACGGTCAGCGGCTACATTCTCCCTGGTTTACAGGTGAAGTATGGCGTAGGTATCTTTAACTCGTTAGGTGAGTTTACTGTTCGTTATCGATTGATGCAGGATCTCTATGTTGAAGCCGTATCGGGGCTAGACAGTGCCGTGGATCTCCTCTATCAATTTGAATTCGAGTAACACTTGAGTCGTGATTGATTAGCGGATGACGAATGCTGAGGAGGGGTTATGCAGCAACTTGTTTTTGTTTATGGAACCTTGAGGCAAGGTCAGTCCAACCACCACTATTTGCAGCAGTGTGAGTGCTTAGGAAGGTTTGACACCCCTGAGGAGTATGCTCTTTTTGATTTAGGTGCCTATCCGGCGATGATTTCTGGAAAGAAAAATGTCGTTGGCGAGGTCTATATCATTAACGACGAAGTTTTGGCTTCGCTCGATCGGCTAGAAGATGTTCCTGTTGAGTATCGTCGCGAACAAATAGAGACTATATTTGGATTAGCATGGGTATATTTGTATCAGCTTGATCTAACGGCTAATAAAGAAATACTTTCGGGTGACTGGTGTAAGCGGGACAATCCGTAAATAGTTATCTATCCGTAACATCTATGTATTCTGAGTTGTCGAACAAAAAGCCAGCATGTAAATGCTGGCTTTTTTAATGGCGTTAATTTGAAAAATAAGCGAGACGATTAGTCTCGGTTAAGTTCAAGGAACTCTTCTACCTTTTTCACCATGTTCTTAGAACCGACAAAGAAAGGCACACGTTGGTGCAGTTCTGTTGGTTTTATATCCATGATGCGTTGGGCGCCATCGGAGGCAATACCGCCAGCTTGCTCCATGATGAAGGCTATTGGGTTGCACTCGTACAGCAGACGCAGTTTACCTTGAGGGTGGCTTTGTGTACTCGGGTATAAGTAGATACCGCCTTTCAGAAGATTACGGTGGAAATCTGATACTAGAGAACCGATGTAACGTGATGTGTAAGGGCGATTGTCGCTTGGCTCATTTTCTTGGCAGTACTTGATGTACTTCTTAACACCCGTAGGGAAGCGAATGTAGTTACCTTCGTTGATGGAATAAATCTTACCTTCATCAGGGATCATCATGTTTTCATGAGACAGACAGAAGGTGCCCAGAGATGGGTCGTAGGTGAAGCCATTTACACCTGCACCAGTTGTGTAAACAAGCATAGTTGAAGAGCCGTAAATTACGTACCCCGCGGCTACTTGCTTGTGTCCTGGCTGTAGGAAGTCTTCTTGTGTTGGTGGGGTACCAACAAGCGATACTCGACGATAGATAGAGAAGATTGTACCAACAGATACATTGACATCGATGTTTGAAGAACCATCAAGTGGGTCCATCAGAACGACGTATTTTGCGTTTTTGTTGAGCTCTTTATTGAAGGCGACAGCTTCGTCTTCTTCTTCACTTGCAACACCACAAACTTGATCACGAGCTTCTAGAGCCGCTTTAAACTTGTCGTTCGCGTAAAGGTCTAGCTTTTGCTGTTCTTCACCTTGAACGTTGTCTGTACCAACAGCGCCAGTGATGTCGACTAGACCAGCCTTGTTGATCTCACGGTTAACAATTTTTGCAGCAAGTCGAATAGACGACAAAAGGGATGATAGATCACCGCTTGCATGGGGGAAGTCACTCTGTTTCTCAACAATGAACTCACCAAGGGTGCGCATCTCAGACATGTTATTTCCTTAAACTTCTCTCAATATTAGGGGGATTTGAGCACTATAGAATTTGCCTCTTACTCGGGCTTTATTCACCTAGACGCCTACTTAAATTCTAAAGGTTAGATCTTTTTAATGGTAATGAACTAAGCGACGCAGATCTCACTTACTATGTCGACTAAATTTGTTTTGCATTGCTACTCGCTTTTAATCGCCATTTAATGATAATGAGTGCAGTAGTTTGATTTAGACATGGTTCATTTAGCCAAGCGTTTGGAAGCAATTTATGCATATTCATATCTTAGGAATTTGTGGCACCTTCATGGGAGGTGCTGCGGTATTGGCTCGTCAATTAGGTCACAAGGTTACCGGTAGTGACGCGAATGTTTACCCACCAATGAGCACTTTGTTGGAGTCTCAAGGGATTGAAATTATTGAAGGGTTTAACCCAAGCCAGTTAGAACCAAGGCCTGATCTCGTGGTGATTGGTAATGCGATGAGTCGTGGCAACCCGTGTGTTGAGTATGTATTGGATAACAACCTTAGATACACCTCAGGCCCGCAATGGTTGCAAGAGTTCTTGTTGCATGATCGTTGGGTATTAGCGGTATCGGGAACGCATGGCAAGACAACAACATCGAGCATGCTGGCTTGGATTTTAGAAGACTGTGGCTATGCGCCTGGCTTCTTAGTGGGCGGCGTGTTAGGTAACTTTGGTATCTCTGCTCGCCTTGGTGAAAGCATGTTCTTCGTGGTCGAAGCTGACGAATACGACAGTGCTTTTTTTGATAAACGATCTAAGTTCGTTCACTACCACCCAAGAACCTTGGTAATGAATAACCTCGAGTTCGATCATGCTGACATCTTCGATGATCTTGAGGCGATTAAGCGTCAGTTCCACCACTTAGTGCGCACTGTGCCAGGTAATGGCCGAATTTTCTCTCCTAAAGAAGATACGGCGATTCAAGATGTTTTATCTCGCGGATGCTGGAGTGAGACAGAATCGAGTGGTGAACAAGGTGATTGGGATGCCAAGAAGCTGGTCAAAGACGGGTCTCAATTTGGAGTGTACTTCCAAGGCGAATGCGTAGGAACTGTCGACTGGGATTTGGTTGGCGACCATAACGTCAATAATGCTTTGATGGCGATTGCAGCTGCGCGACATGTAGGGGTGACACCTGATTTAGCGTGTGAATCGTTGGCGAAGTTCATCAACACCAAACGTCGTCTAGAGTTTAAAGGCGAAGTGGCAGGCGTTTCTGTCTATGACGATTTTGCTCATCACCCAACGGCAATTGAACTTACGCTGGGCGGTTTACGTAATAAGGTCGACACGAAAAAAATAATTGCCGTTTTAGAGCCTCGTTCTGCCACAATGAAACGTGGAGTGCACAAAGAAACGCTGGCTGATTCGTTGAAGCAAGCGGATTCTACTTACTTATTCCAACCCGATAACATTGATTGGTCAGTACAAGACGTCGCCGATGCGTGTAACCAACCCGCGCACGTGAGTGATAACATGGATGCATTCGTTGCTAAAATTGTCTCTGAGGCACAAGCGGGTGACCAAATCTTGGTAATGAGTAATGGTGGCTTTGGTGGTATTCACCAGAAACTGTTGGATGGATTGGCACTCAAAGGTTAACGCATCCTCGACCTTATAATTTGAAGTAATTGAGAACATGACAAAACACGATAAAGCGATAACTCTGGCTTTCACTGGTGCATCCGGTGCGCCTTATGGCCTGCGTTTACTTGAATACCTTTTGGCCGCCGATTATCAGGTCTACTTGCTGATATCATCGGCAGCGCGAGTGGTGTTGGCGACCGAGCATGAACTTAAGTTACCTGCTGGGCCAGATGCTGCGAAACAAGCTTTGGTTAAGCATTTAGATTGCGACCCAGAAAAGCTGGTGGTGTGTGGCAAAGATGATTGGTTCTCACCGGTTGCATCTGGTTCAGCAGCACCGAAGCAGATGGTGGTGTGTCCATGCTCTGCAGGAAGCTTGGCATCGATTGCTCATGGCCTATCAGATAACTTAATCGAGCGTGCAGCCGACGTGGTTATGAAAGAGCGAGGACAGTTGTTGTTGGTGGTTCGTGAGACGCCATTTTCTACGTTGCATTTAGAGAATATGCACAAACTCTCGACCATGGGCGTGACGATTATGCCTGCAGCTCCGGGTTTTTATCATCAACCTAAGTCGATTGAAGACCTGGTCGACTTTATGGTGGCACGCATTCTAGACCATCTTGGTATCGAGCAAGGTTTAGTGCCACGTTGGGGTTACGATCAACGTAATTGATCCAAACTTGATGGCTTATTGTTAAAAATCAAATTACAATCCTGAACACTCATCGGGGAGCGAACCATTCAAATAATGAATGCGAGCTGAGATCAAGCAGACACTTGGGACCCGTAAACCTGAACCAGATAATGCTGGCGTAGGAATTGAGTTAGGAACAACCTCTACCGTTCTCCTCCCTCAAACCTGTGCCGCTCAGACCATGGAGAGCGTCCAGTGAAATTAACATTAACAACTCTTGCTGTTACTACAGCCATCTCTTTTTCTGCCTTCGCAGCAGACAACACCTTAACGGTTTACACTTACGACTCTTTTGCTGCGGATTGGGGCCCTCGTCCTGCCGTTGAAAAAGCATTCGAAGAAAAGTGTGGTTGTGATGTGAATTTTGTCGCGTTAGAAGATGGTGTGTCTATTCTAAACCGCTTACGTCTTGAAGGTGGCAACAGCAAAGCTGACATCATCTTAGGCCTAGATAATAATCTCATGGCTGAAGCGAAATCTACAGGCTTATTGGCTGAGCACAGTGTTGATACATCATCTGTGACGCTTCCTAACGGTTGGAACGACAGTACCTTTGTTCCTTATGATTTTGGTTACTTTGCGTTTATCTATAACAAAGAGAAGCTAGCAAACCCGCCAAAGAGCCTGAAAGAACTGGTTGAGCAACGTGACGATCTTAAGGTTATCTATCAAGATCCACGTACATCAACACCAGGCCAAGGCATGATGCTATGGATGAAGTCGGTTTACGGTGATGAAGCAACTGCAGCATGGAAGAAGCTTGCTCAGAAAACGGTGACTGTGACTAAAGGTTGGTCTGAAGCTTACTCTATGTTCCTAGAAGGCGAGTCTGATTTAGTGTTGTCTTACACAACGTCTCCGGCTTATCACATCATTGCAGAAAGTGATTCTAAGTACGCAGCTGCAAGCTTTGAAGAAGGTCATTACACTCAAGTGGAAGTGGCAGCGAAGGTTAAAGGTAGCAAGAACGAAAAGCTTGCCGGTGAGTTTATGGCATTTATCTTAAGTGATGAGTTCCAATCGGCGATGCCTACTGGCAACTGGATGTACCCAGTGACCGATGTTGAGCTACCAAAAGGGTTCGAGCAACTTACGGTTCCTCAGAAAGCGCTAAGCTTCACACCAGAAGAGATCGCCGAGAAGCGTAAGCCTTGGATTCGTGAATGGCAGAATGCGCTTACTTTTTAACTTACGATTTAACTTATTATTTAGGAACATGAGTTTTCTAACGTACTTTTAAAAAACTAGCTTTCTGTATTTAAAGGTTCATTCGTTATGTTTGGAGTGAACCATTTACGGTAAAAAATCAATTTATGATAAAGAAAACACCTAAGGTCGGGGTTTGGGTTGCGATACTCATTACCACCTTCGTGGTTTCAGCAGTTGGGGCATTGCTTAGCAATGCCCCTTCTCTTGATATCAGCCAAGTATGGTCCGATCCTTACTATTGGCATGTAACGAAATTCAGTTTCTATCAAGCGACACTCTCAACGATGCTGAGTGTTGGCTTTGCTATACCTATTGCTCATGCTCTGTGTCGCAGACAATTTTTTGGACGGGCCTTGTTGTTAAGGCTGTTTGCTTCGACCTTGGTTTTGCCCGTATTAGTTGGCGTATTTGGTTTGCTAGCTATTTATGGAAACAGTGGTTGGTTAGCTAAATTTCTGGCGAACTTCGATATTAAACTGCCATTCTCGATTTATGGGTTGAATGGTATTTTGCTGGCGCACGTTTTCTTTAACCTGCCTTATGCTAGCCGTTTACTTTTACAAGCTTTAGATATCGTACCTGCCGAGCAGCATAAGCTGTGTGCTCATTTGGGTATGAGTCATTGGAACAAATTCAGATGGGTTGAATGGCCTCGCTTAAGACAGCAACTGCCACATGTGTGTGGTTTGGTCTTCATGCTGTGTTTTACCAGCTTTGCTACCGTGATGGCACTCGGCGGTGGACCTAAATCAACCACTATCGAACTCGCTATTTATCAGGCGATTAAATTCGACTTTGACCTGCAGGCTGGTGCCTTGCTCGCGATATGGCAAATGCTGCTGTGTGGTATGCTAGCTGTGAGCATTCAACGCCTATCGAAACCTATTTCAGTGACAGCCAGTCAATTGTCGGAAGAGAAATATTTGGTTAAGGATAGCTCGTGGTCAAAAGCTTGGGATAGCTTTTGGATCATCACCGTCTCAATGCTGGTATTGCCGCCATTAGCTATGGTTATCGTCAGTGGCATTAACTCGCAGGCATTAATCGTACTGAGCAGCGAGCCGTTTTGGGCTGCGTTAATGACCTCGGTTAAAGTCGCGTCATTAGCAAGTGTTATCGCGGTTGGTATTGGTATCGCCATACTGCTGACTAGTCGAGCATGGCGCTTACAGAATAAGAATTTTCGAGCCGATAAAATCGAGCTGATTGGCACTATTATCTTAGTTACTCCCGGGCTTGTGATCAGTACGGGGCTCTTCTTATTACTGCGTTCATTCACCGATGTTTTCAGCTTAGCTTTCTTTATCGTGATTGCAGTAAACAGTTTAATGGCGCTTCCTTACGTAATTAAAACCTTGGCTCAACCTATGCTGCATTTGTCTCAGCAGTATCAGTATGTGTGCGCAAGTTTGGGAATGACTGGTTTCACGCGTTTTAGGCTAGTGGAGTGGCGTGCATTGCGAAAACCGATGGCACAAGCTTTCTCGATCAGCTTTATGTTAGCAATGGGTGACTTAAGTGCGATTGCTTTGTTTGGTAGCCAAGATTTTAGAACTCTGCCTTTGTACCTATTCCAATTGTTAGGCAGCTATCAAATGGAAGCCGCAGCTGTGGTTTCCGTGAGCTTACTGTTACTGAGTGTTGGCAGCTTTAGCCTGATTGAATTTTTATTTACTCGAAGATCTAAGCTCGATGCTAAAGAGTTGAGGAACCGATGATGTTAGTGATGAAAGATGTGGACTACCACTATCACAGAGAGTTGTTTTGCTTTGATTTTCAAGCTGAGCAGGGCGATATTGTTGCGCTGATGGGGCCAAGTGGCGCAGGTAAATCAACGCTGTTGGCATTGGTTGCTGGGTTTATTGAGCCCACTTCGGGTGAGATCTCTGTAGCGGGACAATCACTGATTGGCAAAGAAGCACATCAGCGTCCATTAGCGATGTTGTTTCAAGAGCACAATTTGTTTGCCCATCTCACCGTACGTGAAAATATTGGCTTAGGCTTGCATCCAGGGTTAAAGCTTACGGCAACTCAAAAGCACGAAGTCGAACAGGCCGCTGCACAAGTGGGTGTCGCGGAGTATTTAGATAGATTGCCTGAGCACTTATCGGGCGGTCAACGTCAGCGTGTCGCGTTAGCTAGATGCTTTGTTCAGCCTCATGATATTTGGCTGCTTGATGAACCTTTCTCTGCGCTTGACCCTTTGCTTCGTGAGGAAATGCTTAACCTTGTTAGGCGATTAGCCGCCGAGCGAAACATTACGGTATTGATGGTTACTCACCACTTAGGTGATGCACGCAGTATCGCAAATAAGTTCGTTTTTGTAGCGCTAGGTAAGGTGTTGGTTGCAGACTCGATAGAGACACTGACGGCTGAACATCCACAGCAAGAGCTAAGCTCGTTTGTTAAAGCGGGTGAATGATAATTTTTCACTCCTGTGAGTACTTCTTAATATTGAGTACTTATTGATATTGAGAGCTTCTTGATATCGAGTGCGTCAAAAACAAAAAGACCTAGCATGCGCTAGGTCTTTTATTATCTTTCTGATTAAAGGGCGGCGAAGATTAGTCGCCCAGCTTTAGCTCTTTTAAGATTTGGAATATTTCACGAGAAGACTTAGCCGGTTTATTTGCCGCTTTCTCTTTGTTAGCTTGACGAGCGAGCTGACGAAGACGTTGACGGTCAGCTTCCGGGTACATTTCCATAACGTCTGAAATGGCCGCATCGCCTTCTGCAACAACACGATCACGCAGTTGTTCTAGTTTGTGCAGTTCAACTGTTGCTTGAGAGTGTTTGTTGCGAATCTTATCTAAAGCCGCTTGAATTGGCTCTGGATCGACACTGCGCATTACTTTACCAATGTATTGAAGTTGACGGCGCTTCGCTTCATTTTTAAAGCGTTGTGCATCTTTAATCGCTTGTGCCAAATCTTCAGACAGCGGAAATTTGTCTAATACAGAAGGCTTTAGGTCAACAAGCTCTTCTCCCAGCTTTTGCAGGGCGTCCATGTCCGTTTTCATTTCTGTCTTACTTACCCAGATGATTTCTTCTTCTGGTTCCCATGGGGCTTTTTGGTTTTTGCGAGCCATCTTTTCTGCCTATGTCACTATCTCAAACGAATATATTGCCTATTTTAGCAAGAATCTTGGGGAGAAAGCGAAATTCTTGTTATCCTACGTAATATTGACCTAAAAAATTAGAATAGATATGGATGTAAAACAGCAAGTCGCCCAACAACGAGTTGAGCTAGAAGCCGCAGTAGCTAAAGCGTTGGATATGGCATCAGTGAGTGCAGACGCCGCTGAGGTTGCTATTACTAAGTCAACGGGTTTAAGTGTTTCAACACGTATGTGTGAAGTGGAAAACGTTGAATTTAATAGTGATGGTGCTCTAGGTATTACTGTTTACCGCGGTCAGAAAAAAGGCAGCGCATCTACATCTGATCTGAGTGAGAAGGCAATTGCTCAAACAGTCGCGGCTGCGCTTGATATCGCTCAGTACACTTCTGAAGACCCGTTTGCTGGTCCTGCAGCAAAAGAATACATGGTAAAAGAAATTCCAGACTTGGATCTTTTCCACCCTGATGAACCAAACCCTGACTATGCCGCTGAGATTGCGATTGCAGCTGAGAAGCAAGCGTTAGCTTATAGCGACAAGATCAAACAGAGTGATGGCGCAAGCTACGACAGCCATTATGGCGTTAAGGTTTATGGTAACAGCCATGGCTTACTAGCCAGCTATGCTTCAAGTCGCCATAGCACGAGCTGCTGTGTGATTGGACAAGGCGCTAACGGTGAGATGGAGCGAGACTACAGCTACACCGTTGCACGTCACCGTGATGAGCTATGGACGCCTGAGCGCGTAGGTCAAGAAGCAGCAGAAAAGACCATTAGCCGTTTGGATGCGAAAAAACTACCAACAGGCCAATACCCAATAATGTTCGCTAACGATGTCGCTACTGGCTTGATTGGCCACCTTGTGATGGCGATCAGTGGTGGTAACCTATACCGTAAGTCATCGTTCTTATTGGATCACCTAGGTCAGAAAATTTTACCTGACTGGTTTAACATTTCTGAGCGCCCTCATATCTTACGTGGTTTGGCTTCAAGCCCATTCGATAGCGAAGGTGTGTTCACTCAAGATCGTGAAATCATCACGGATGGTGTGTTAGCAACTTACCTGCTAACTAGCTATGCCGCACGTAAAATGGATATGACACCAACAGGTCATGCGGGTGGTATCCATAACTGGTTTGTTAAATCAACGGGTCAAAACTTTGAGCAGATGCTAAAAGAGCTAGGCACCGGCTTCCTTGTGACTGAAGTAATGGGTCAAGGCGTTAATACCGTGACCGGTGATTATTCACGTGGCGCAGCAGGTTTCTGGGTTGAGAATGGAGAAATCCAATACCCAGTATCTGAAGTGACGATCGCGGGTAACCTAAAAGACATGTTCACTCAGATTGTTGCGGTTGGTAACGATGTCGAAACGCGTTCACAAATTCAAACGGGTTCTATCTTGCTTGAGTCGATGAAGGTCGCGGGTGAGTAATTAAGTTAGCGCCAATATGATGAATTAAAAAAGGGAGCCGATGGCTCCCTTTTGGTTTTCTGTATTTCGCCAAAAATTGGCTAGCTGCTTATGATAACTAGATCAGTATGGTTGCTAAGCCTAAGAACACCGATAGGCCAATAACATCGGTTACTGTGGTCAGAGCCATACCGCCTGCCAATGCCGGGTCGATATTCATCTTTTTCAGCATTACTGGGATGGTTACACCGGCGATACCAGCGACAATCAAGTTGGTCATCATTGCCGCTGAGATGATGCCTCCCAGTATCCAGTTACCTTTCCAAGCAACCACTATACCGCCAATGATAACAGCCCATAACACGCCGTTTAGGAAGCCGATGGCCGCCTCTTTGAGTAGTAGTTCGCGTTTGTTACTGTCACCGATATGACCGAGTGCTAAACCACGAATCACAAGTGCAACGGTTTGGTTACCAGCAACCCCGCCCATTGAAGGTACGATAGTCATTAGAACTGCAATCGCTGCCATTTGGTCGAGTGTTGCTTCAAACATATTTGAAACGGATGCAGCAGCAAGTGCTGCGAGTACGTTAGCACCCAACCAGACACTACGACGACGAGCAGATTTTACGACTGGAGCGAAGGTATCTTCGTCATCGTCCATACCCGCCATGCTCATCATTGAGTGCTCGGCATCTTCACGGATAACATCAACCACGTCATCGATAGTGATACGACCAACAAGATGCTGGTTACTATCAACAACGGGGGCAGAAACCCAATTACGACGTTCGAACAGACTGGCGATATCGGAAGCACTGGTTTCAACCGCGATCGCTTCGTCAGCATCTTCCATCACTTCGGAAACCGGAACATCGGGCTGAGTCGTTACTAGTGTGGTAAGCGATAGGTTACCGATCAGACGTTCTTCTTCATCAATAACATACAGAGCATCGGTTGCGTCGGGCAATTCGCCACGCATACGCATATAGCGCAATACAACGTCGACATCGACGTCGCCACGAATCGTGATTACGTCGGTATTCATGATCGCACCCGCTGAATCTTCTGGGTACGAAAGGGCGGTTTCTACTAATGCACGATCAACTGAGTCCATTTGAGAAAGGACTTCGCGAGAAACATCGTCGGGTAGGCTTCGAAGTACGTACGCGACGTCATCGGTTTCCATACCTTCTGTTGCTTCTGCCAAGGTTTCTGGTGCCATTTTCGACACAAGCGCATCTTTGACGTCTTCGTTTAGTTCATCAAGAATTTCACCGTAGTCTTCTGGATCGGTGAGTTGCCAGAGTACGTCACGACTTTTGCGAGGGGAGGCTTCTAAAAGGTGTGCAATATCTTCAGGTTCCATGTCCTGAAGTTGTCGACGTACGTGAACAAATCGGCCGTTTTCTAGGGCTTCGCTGACTTCTTGGAGGGTTTGGTGAGCTTGGTCGAATTCTAATTGCTCTGCCATATTTTCCTCCTATTTCATTATTCTAACAATGCTTGGAATAGTAACTTAATTCTGGGGCTTATTTAAATCATAAACTTAGCTAGAACTAAGATTTAATACTGGTTGGTTCGAAGTTTGAGTCTTCAGTGTTGTGAGTGACTCGTTTTCGCTACTCACCCTCATCAAACTTGTCTTCAATGAGGTGGCAAACAGCATCAAGTGCTTGTTGTGAATCGGTGCCTATAGCTTGGATCGTGATGTGTTGCCCTTGCGCTGATTCCAGCATAAGCAAACCCATCACACTGTCTGCAGTTGCGATTTTATCTTCTTCGCTATGGATAGTGATAGTTGCATCAAAGCTTTGGGCAAGCTCAACTAATTTTACGGCTGCTCTAGCGTGAAGACCCAAGCGATTTTGGATCAGTACAGTTCGAGTTAATTCCATGGTTAGCCCTGTTGGTGCTTCTCTAGGGAGGCATGTCTGATTTGAACTTGATGACCGAGTTGTTCGAAGTATTCACCAATTTTCTGAGTTAGATAAACTGAGCGGTGTTTGCCGCCAGTGCAACCAATCGCGACCGTTAGGTAACTGCGATTATTCTTCTCTAACATGGGTAACCACTGCTCAACAAAGCCTTGAATTTGTTGCTTGAGTTCAAGAACTTCAGCGTGTTTCTCTAGGAAAGAGTGAATTGGTGCATCAAGTCCTGTCAATGGTCGTAGTGCCGGTTCCCAGTGAGGGTTTGGCAGAAATCGAACATCAAACACATAATCGGCATCACTTGGTAGGCCGAACTTAAAGCCGAAAGACTGAAAAACGATAATGAGTTCTTGTTTTTCTTTGCCCTCAACTTTGAAACGAACCTGTTCACTCAATTCGTAGAGGTTACAGTCACTGCTATCAATCACAATGCTGGCTTGCTCTACAAGAGGAGTCAGAAGTGTTTTTTCTAAATCAATAGCTTGTTCAAGAGAGAGTTTTTCTTGGCCGATCGATAAAGGATGAATTCTGCGTGTTTCGCTGTAGCGCTTGAGTAGCGTCTGTTTACTCGCATCTAGAAATAAGACGTTTAGGTCTATATCTGTGGCGGCTTCTAGCTGGTCTAGCGTTTCTGTAACTAACTGAGGCTCTTTTGGTAGGTTACGAATATCAATGCTAACAGCGACGTTTTGATTGATCTCGCGTACCGATTCGACGAAGTCGTTGAGCAGGTTTACTGGTAGGTTATCAACACAGTAATACCCCAAGTCTTCAAGAACTCGTAGCGCAACACTTTTCCCGGCTCCTGACTGGCCACTAACAACGATTAATCGCATGTTATTACTCGCAAGTTGGCACTTGAATCATGATGTCGTAAAGCTCTTGATCGCTTTGAGCATTACGCAACTGTTTAAGAGTCTGCTTGTCGTTAAGTCGCTCTGCCATACAAGAAAGGGTTTTCAGATGCTCTTTACATTGTTCACTAGGAACAAGTAGAGCAAACAGTAGATCAACTGGGCGGTTATCGATAGCATCAAATTCGATTGGGTCTTGGCATTGTATTAATACAGCAATCGCTTTATCACTGACATTCATGCGTGCATGGGGAATCGCAATACCGTTACCGATACCTGTACTGCCCATTTTTTCACGGCTCAGCATGCACTCAAACAGTTCTGTTGAATCTTGACCGCAGCTTTCTGCTGCGATTTGACTGATCAGCTCAAGGGCTCTTTTTTTGCTTGTGCATTGGACTGCACTTTTAGTGCAGTCCAATGAAAGTACTTCGCTTAATTGCATGTTAGTGACTACTTAGTTTTTCTTTGTGCTTGTTGAGTTGGCGAACAAGTTTATCAACCAATGAATCAATCGCGGCATACATGCTTTCATCTGTTGCTGTCGCATGAATTTCCCCTTGATTTATATGCAGGGTAGCTTCTGCGATTTGATTGATTTTCTCAACTTTTAAAACAACTTGAACACTATTGATATGATCAAAGAAGCGCTCAAGTTTGTCGAATTTGGTGTGAACATAGTCTTGCATTGAATCGGTAAGATCAACGTGATGGCCTTGAATATTGATTTGCATAGACTTTCCTTTTCAGTTGGTTGCCAGGTTACAACTAAATTAATAGTTAACTAATCAATCGTTAATGAATAAAGAGCTAACTACTTTAGTTTATAGCAGGCGTTTACGCTGACTCGATGGGGCAATGCCCAGAGATTCACGGTATTTCGCTATGGTACGTCTAGCTACCTGAATTCCTTGGTCAGCCAGTAAAGCAGCAATCTTACTATCACTTAGAGGCTTTGCGGTATTTTCCGCTGCGACAAGCTTCTTAATGAGTGCGCGAATTGCTGTAGATGAACATTCACCGCCATTGTCAGTGCTGACATGGCTTGAGAAAAAGTACTTGAGTTCGAAGATGCCACGCGGTGTGTGCATGAATTTTTGAGTCGTCACACGAGAGATCGTGGATTCGTGCATATCAACAGCTAAAGCCACATCATTCAGTACCATCGGCTTCATGGCTTCTGCGCCATGTTCGAAGAAACCGCGTTGATGTTCAACAATACACCGAGCGACTTTTAGTAGTGTTTCATTTCGGCTCTCTAGACTTTTAATTAGCCATTTTGCTTCTTGCAAATTTGAGCGGATAAATTGGTTGTCAGCACTACTGCCTTTGCTACTAAGGGCCGCGTATTGTTGATTTACTTTTAGTTTTGGCACGCTATCTGGATTGATGGTGACCAACCATTTCCCAAGCTCTTTGAAGACGGATACGTCAGGAACCACATACTCGGTTTCGTCTGGCGTGATCTTGCTTCCAGGGCGAGGGTCCAGCTGTTGGATTAATTGCAAAACTTCGCGTAGTTCCGCTTCTTTCAACTTGGTCTCTTTGATAACCAGTTTGTAATCGCGATTGCCGAGTTGGTCGATATGGCTAGTAAGTACTAACTTAGCTTCGTTAAGCCAAGGGGTATCTTGTGGGAAGGTCGCCAATTGCAGTAACAAGCAATCTTGCAGATTCACAGAACCGACACCTAGCGGATCAAACTGCTGAATTCGTTTACGAACGGCTTCAATTTCATCAAGCTCGATCTCTTCGTTGTCGAAGTTCTCAAGGATGTCTTCACAAGATACGGTAAGGTAACCGCGGTCATCGATAGCATCAATTAGCGCAAAAGCTATGCTACGGTCAGTTTCAGTAAATGGTGTTAAATCGAGTTGCCAGAGCAGGTAATCGTATAGACTTTGTGTGGTTTCGCCTTGATAAACGGGCATATCGTCATCAATCGCAATGCCAGTGTTACCTGTGTTTGCGCTGTAAACGTCTTCCCAAGTTGTATCGATTTCTAGTTCGTTGCCGATCTCTGATTTTTCGATCAAATCGGAGCTATCAGGTAAGTCTTGTTCAACTGTTTCAACTGTTTCTTTCTCGTCACTGCTAGGTTTTTCTTCCGATGTTGGCGTATCTTCATTGCCGTCTTCGACATCGAGTAGTGGGTTCGATTCAAGTGCTTCTTGAATCTCTTGTTGCAAATCCAAAGTAGACAATTGCAACAAACGAATCGCTTGTTGCAATTGAGGAGTCATTGCTAACTGTTGGCCTAGCTTAAGTTGTAATGAGGGTTTCATTCAGTGTTACTTACCTAGTTATTATTCTAAGAACTCTCGATACTCTCTATCTAATCATAGACGGAATTGTTCGCCTAGATAAACTTGCTTAACTTGTTCGTTATTGAGAACATCTTCAGGAGTTCCCTCAGCTATTAGATGCCCTTGACTTACGATGTAAGCTTTTTCACACACGTCTAATGTTTCACGAACGTTGTGGTCGGTAATCAAAACGCCTAAGCCGCGATCGCGTAAGTGAACAATGATTTTTTTGATATCGATAACCGATATAGGGTCAACACCGGCAAAAGGTTCGTCCAGAAGAATGAACTGAGGGTTTGCTGCTAGCGCACGAGCAATCTCAACACGGCGACGCTCACCACCTGACAAAGCCATACCATTACTCGCTCGAATATGTTGGATGTGGAACTCTTCGAGAAGATCTTCCAGCTTGTCTTGACGTTGCGCGTTAGTCATCTCATCGCGCGTTTGCAAAACAGCCATGATGTTGTCTTCAACTGACAATTTACGAAAAATGGATGCTTCTTGAGGAAGGTAACCGATACCAAGACGAGAACGACTGTGCATTGGTAAGATACTGATGTCTCGGTCGTCAATGCTGATAGTACCTTCATCACGCGCAACCAGGCCCACTATCATATAGAAAGAGGTGGTTTTACCTGCACCGTTTGGGCCAAGTAGCCCGACGATCTGACCTGACTCTACTTGCAAGCTTACGTCTGTTACAACTTTACGTTTTCCGTAGGTCTTCGCTAGGTTCTTTGCTGTAAGGACTGCCATGATTACTTATTCACTTCCGCTGGTTGTAAAACCGTTGATACACGCTCACTGCTATCACTATCGGCAACCAACTTTTGAGAGGTGATCTGATAGGTAATCTTAGAGCCACGAATGATACTGCCATCTTGAGATAGCATCGCGTTCTTAGTCATGATCAATCTATCGGCAATCAGCTGGTAATGTAAATCGTCAGCTTCACCATAGAGTGTTTTCCCATCGTCAGTAAGTTGAGAAAAGGTTGCGGGCTTTCCGAAACCTTGTATTTCTTCAATTTCACCGTTGACGGCATTACGTGTAACAATGACCTTATCGGCATTGATATTGATGCTACCTTGTTTAAGGTTCACATCGCCAAGAAAGGTTACTTGATTGCTTTTCATATCTAATTGCTGACTGTCTGAATCAATATAGACAGGCTGCTCGCTATCCGAAGATAGAGCATAGACATTAGACGCCGCAAGGGTCAAAGCCAATAAACTAAGGTGTGAGAGTTTCATATCTACCCTGAACAGAATTAAAGAGAGTCGCATTGTTGGTACCGAAGTTCCCTTTCATTGCTTGCCCCTCATTTTCAAAAAATGTACCGATCATATGGACCGGAGTGTCTGAATAAAAATCTCGGCTAGTCAGTTCAACAACCATTTTATCAGTGGTCATTGTATCGAAACTAGCATCTGGCAACAGGTTCTTCGCCACAACGTTGTCATAAAAAGTGATGACTTGATTTTCATCCATAATTGCGCGATCAGCGGTCACTCGCCATTCTATCGTATGCCCTTCACGGAATACTGAAAGAATAGGGGCTTGAAAGTGTGTATCGCCAACGACGGAGTAGTGCTCTAGATTGGTCGATTCAACTTGATAGCTACGAATACCGCTTTCGTCATAGCTAATATTATCAAGATTCTTGCCACTAAACGCGGGCAGTTCTAAATTTGGATCTACTTGTATCGTCGAAGTTTGCTCTTTGTCGTACAAGTAATAGGCTGACCAAGAGGCAATAAAGATGAGTATTAAGTAGATAATACGATTAAAACTCATATGCTTAAACCTTTGTGCACGTCGAGTTCGTTTCTTGCTTGTAAAATAAGGTCGCAGACTTCACGTACTGCACCGTAACCGCCGTTAATGGTTGTTACGTAGTTGGCTCTTTGTGCAAGCAATGGGTGACCGTCTGCCACACATACCTTCAAGCCAACCTTTTCCATTACAGGCCAGTCGATTAAATCGTCTCCGATATAACCTGTGTTTTCAGGATTAACTGAAAGTTTATCGCAAATGTCTTGATATGCTTTAACTTTATCATCCTGACCTTGATAAATTAGCTTAATACCGAGAGCGGTCATTCGATTCTCAACAATTTGAGATTTACGGCCAGTGATGATTGCGATTTCAACGCCCGCGTTCATCAACGATTTAATGCCGTAACCGTCGCGCGTATGGAAAGTTTTTAGCTCTTCACCATTGTTACCCATGTAGATGCGACCATCTGAGAATACGCCATCGACATCGCAAATCAGCAGTTTGATCTCTTTTGCTATCGCAAATACACGTGAATCCACGGTGCCGTAAAGGGTTTCAATTGCCTGTGACATTACATTACTCCTGCTTTCAGTAAGTCATGCATATTTAAAGCGCCTACTAATTTGCCATTATCACACAACATCAGGCCATTGATGCTCTTAGCTTGCATCAAATTTAAGCCCTCAACTGCGAGCATATTTGGTTCTGCTACCGTTGGGTTCAGTGTCATTACATCGCCGATCTGCGTGCTATGAATATCAATACGTTTATCTAAGATACGGCGTAAATCACCATCGGTAAAAATGCCCTTCATTTGGCCATATTCACCGACGATTGCCGTCATACCCAAGCCTTTTTGAGATATCTCTAACAGGGCATCTCGAACTAGTGCATCCGGAGCAACAATTGGGAGTGAATCGCCGGTGTGCATGATGTCGTCTAGTTTCAACAGCAGTTGACGGCCCAAAGCGCCACCAGGATGAGACAGTGCAAAATCTTGAGCGGTAAAACCTCTTGCCTGTAAAAGTGCAACGGCTAATGCATCACCCATAACCAAAGTAGCGGTAGTACTGGTTGTTGGTGCTAAACCTAGGGGACACGCTTCTTCGGGTACTGAAATCTGTAAATGAATATCAGATAAAGTCGCCATGTTTGATGCCGGCTTGCCAGTCATGCTGATAATCTTAATGTTTAAACGCTTTAATACTGGGAATAGGCTGAGGATTTCTCCTGATTCACCTGAGTTGGATATTGCTATCACAATATCGCCAGGTTCGATCATTCCCAAATCACCATGCGCCGCTTCACCTGGGTGTACAAAGAAAGCCGATGTACCAGTGCTTGCCAGTGTAGCTGCTATTTTGTTACCAATGTGGCCTGATTTTCCCATGCCCATCACTACGACTTTGCCTTTGTTGTTCAGGATTAGGTCGCAAGCTTTGCTAAAATCATCATTAAAATATTGGTCTAATTGCGTGAGACCTGCAACTTCAGTTTCCAAAACTTGTTTTGCAACGCTGCAATAATCAAATGGCTGAGACATCAAATACTCCAAGTACGGGAAGTTAAATCAACAATTAAGCTGACATGTTCATTAGTAGGTAACTTTGATATGCCACAAACGTCACGATTAACACGCCGCCTTCGATACGATTCACGCTACGAGATTTTCCTAGTGCCATGATAACAAGGAGTAGTGATACGCCTAGCATCACCCAGAAGTCACGACCCATTGCAAACTCGCTCAAGATTGAAGGGTTTAGGATGCCCGGGATACCCATCACGGCAAGGATATTGAAGACGTTTGAGCCAATGATATTACCCACAGCCATATCATCTTCACCTTTCATAACACCGGCTAGTGATGCTGCAAGTTCAGGTAAACTTGTGCCAACGGCAATAATGGTTAAACCAATCACAAGGTCGCTCATACCAAAGAACTTCGCGATAACAACCGCGTTATCAACCAACATGTTGGCCGCTAGAGGTAGAATAATCAGACCACCCACCACCCACATTGCGGCTTTGGGGTTGCTCACGCCTTCTGGAACTTCAGATTCTTGTTCGTCAAGAAAGGCATCACCGTTCTTTTTCTCACTACGGCTGATTTGCAGCATCGCAAATAAGAAAGCGGCAAAAAGAACAAACAACAACACACCTTCATAGAAACCTAAGTGATTATCCCAAAGCAGTGCGCCCGCTAATAGAGTGACACCTATCATTAAAGGTAGTTCACGACGAATCACACCAGAGCTAATCGATAATGGCTTGATAAGGGCTGTAATACCTAAAATCAGCGCGATGTTAGCGATGTTTGAGCCTAATACGTTACCTACCGCCGTATCTGTTTTACCATCAAGGGCTGCTGTCGCAGAAACCATCATTTCAGGGGCTGAAGATCCCATTGCTAAGATTGTCATACCGATAACTAGTGGTGAAATACCGAAGTTGCGAGCAAGAGCAGCGGCGCCGTAAACCAGCTTATCTGCACTCCACACCAAAAAACCTAGACCGATAACGAGAAAAGCAATCGCTTCAAGAAGCATAATGATTCCTAAAAAATTAATAAAAACGGAGAATTAACCGCTAATTTTGACTTGTTGCTGGTAAAAAGGGAAGCCACTCTACAAATTAATTGCCAGTTAGTGGTAAAGAAATGTTGATGAGGAATGAATTTCTCAATGCTTTCAAATCCCTGCCTTTGTTTTCTGTTTTTAATAATTAATTGAACAGCGCTTTTAATTCTAAAGTAGACTCATTATTATTGCAGCCATAATTGGCGTTTTTAAAGCAAGGAAACAACAAAAGTATGTTGAACACTGAGCTTGTGAAAGTTAAGAATCTCAGCTTCTCACGCGGTGAACGAATTATCTTTGATGACATCAGTTTAGAAGTTCCTCAAGGAAAAATAACCGCGATCATGGGGCCGTCAGGGATCGGTAAAACAACCTTATTACGTCTGATTGGTGGACAATTACCACCAGATGAAGGTGAAATTTGGTTTGATGGCGACAACATCCCTGCATTGCCACGTCGAAAGCTATATCAAGCACGTAAGAAAATGAGCATGCTTTTCCAATCGGGGGCACTTTTCACGGATCTTAATGTCTTTGATAATGTGGCGTTTCCTTTGCGAGAGCACACTGAACTTAACGAAAAATTCATTCGTACCATTGTATTGCTTAAGCTTGAGGCGGTAGGGTTGCGAGGCGCGGCGCAATTAATGCCGAGTGAGTTGTCTGGTGGTATGGCGAGACGAGCGGCGTTGGCCCGTGCGATCGCATTGGACCCAGAACTTATTATGTATGATGAGCCTTTTGTTGGCCAAGATCCAATCACCATGGGTGTTTTGGTTGAGTTGATTCGTAACCTCAATCAAGCCTTGGGTTTAACCTCTATTGTCGTTTCTCATGATGTCCCTGAGGTGATGAGCATTGCTGATTGGGTTTATTTGATGGCTGATGGGAAAATTATTGCTGCAGGTTCTCCTGATGAGTTGTACAACAACAGCGACCCAAGAGTGCAGCAATTTTTGCAAGGTGAATCGGATGGCCCTGTGCCATTTAGGTTTCCTGCAAATAGCTTAGAAAAGGATTTGTTTGAATATGATTGCTAAAACTATTGCGGGTGTCGGTAAGCGCGCACTTGCGATCTGTGAGTCATTTGGTCGAGCAAGCCTAATGCTATTTGGGGCTTTGTTTGGCATCCCGAAACTAAAAAACTTCCCTCTATTAGTTAAACAATTTTATAGCGTTGGCGTTCAGTCATTGGCTATCATTTTAGTTTCGGGTTTGTTTATTGGCATGGTACTCAGTCTGCAGGGCTATGTCGTATTAATCGACTATGGCGCAGAGGGTAACCTTGGGCAAATGGTCGCGCTCTCGTTGTTACGGGAATTGGGCCCTGTGGTGACAGCACTTCTGTTTGCTGGCCGTGCGGGTTCAGCATTAACGGCTGAGATCGGCTTAATGAAAGCAACGGAACAGATCTCTAGCCTTGAGATGATGGCGGTTGATCCTCTTAAACGCATTATTGCGCCACGTCTCTGGGCCGGCCTTATTTCTATGCCACTGCTCGCTATGATTTTTATGGCGGTCGGGATTTGGGGTGCTCAGTTAGTCGGTGTGGATTGGAAAGGTATTGACCACGGCAGTTTCTGGTCTGCGATGCAGTCTTCCGTTGAGCTTGGCCGTGATATTGGTAACAGTATGATCAAATGCATGGTCTTCGCTATCACCGTAACTTGGATCGCACTTTTTAATGGTTATGATGCAGTACCGACATCCGAAGGTATTAGTCAGGCAACCACACGCACAGTAGTACACTCTTCTCTAGCGGTATTAGGGCTAGATTTTGTTCTTACCGCATTGATGTTTGGGAATTAATCATGCAACAAACTCGAAAATTAGAATTATGGGTCGGCACCTTTGTTATTGCCGGAATTTGCGCAATCTTAATCATGATCTTTCAAGTCGCTGACGTAAAAGGTCTCGGTTCAAACCATACTTACAACTTAAAAGCGACCTTTGACAATATTGGCAGCCTAAAGGTTCGCTCACCAGTAAAGGTGGGGGGCGTCGTTGTTGGTCGAGTTCAAAGTATTGAACTTGATACTGAGAGCTACCTTCCTGTGGTTGAACTGTCTATTGATGCGAAGTACTCACAATTTCCTGATACCTCTAGTGCTCAAATCTTAACGTCGGGCTTGATCGGTGAGCAGTACATCAGCTTAGTTCCAGGCTTCATCTTTGAAGATGAAGAGATGTTGGTTGATGGTGATTCTATCGAAGACACCAAGTCGGCATTAGTATTAGAAGATTTGATTGGCCAAGTGCTGTATAGCGTCGGTGGTTCTGATAATAGCGAAGCTAAGGAGTAGGCTCATGTTAAAGACTCATTACTTATTGAAAAGACTGCTTCTGACAGCTGTCGCTTTGCTGATGTCGACTCCAGCTTTTTCGGCAAAACCGATTGACCGAACTCAGCCTTATCAGATGATGACTCAAGTTGCAGAAGAGGCTTTCGCCCGTTTGAAGAACGAGCAAGAGAATATCCAACAAGATCCAGAGTTACTGAAGGTCATCGTGGAAGAAGAGTTGATGCCTTATGTGAATGCTCAATATGCGGCGCTGAAGTTGCTAGGGCCGAACTTGAAAGGTGCTGATAGAGGAGACGTGCGCGTATTTATTGATGCATTTCGTAAATATCTCGTTTCTTCTTATGCTCAAGTGTTAACTCAATATACAGATCAGACGATTAAATTTGGTCCAGAACCAACAATTAAAACAGATAGCCGTATTACCAGTATTAAGGTTGATATCATTGATACGTCTCGACCAAACATTAACCTTGAGTTTAAACTGCGCAAAGATAAGAAGTCAGGTGAGTGGAAGGCATTTGATATGGTTGCCGAAGGTATAAGCCTGCTATCAAGCAAGAAGTCTGAGTGGAACACTAAGATTCGTCAAGAGGGTATCTTACAAGTAGCTGACGAACTCGAGAAACTGGCTTCTCAACCGATTCGTTTTGAGAGTAATAAATAATGAGCCATTCTCAATGGCAAGCGCTAAGCTCTAAAGAATATCAACTTCTTGGTGATATAGATCGAGATAGTGTACCTGCAATCTGGCGTATATTGGAAAAGTGGCAAACGACGGAATCGAGCGTTGAAATTGACCTTAGCCATATAAATCGAGTCGATTCAGCAGGAATGGTGATGCTAATTCACTTATTAGAGCATGCAAAAAATCAAAACTGTCATATAATGCTCAGTTTCGTGCCAGAACAATTACGAACGTTGTTCCAATTGAGCAATATCCAGCCAATGATGGCAGAACACATAAAAAATTAGGCAGGAGCTATTTGTGGACAGCACAAAAGTACAAGAATTATTAGCAGAGGCTCTGAACCTTCAGGAAATTATCGTGAAGGGTGAAGGCAGTCATTACGAAGTTGTTGCGGTTGATCCATGTTTTGACGGCATGAATCGAGTTAAGAAGCAGCAACTAATCTACGGCCCACTAATGGAATACATTCAACGCAATGATATCCATGCTCTTTCTATTAAGGCTTTCACGCCGGAAGAGTGGGAACGTGATAAGAAACTGATGTCACTTTAAGGTTTATGATGGAAAAGTTTCGAGTTATTGGA
This sequence comes from Vibrio sp. 10N.286.46.A8, assembly GCF_041470165.1. Classification (NCBI taxonomy): domain Bacteria; kingdom Pseudomonadati; phylum Pseudomonadota; class Gammaproteobacteria; order Vibrionales; family Vibrionaceae; genus Vibrio; species Vibrio sp. 10N.286.46.A8. The sequence goes on along the minus strand of NZ_JBFRLX010000152.1, from coordinate 23,332 downwards.
TCGGATAAGCCGCTAAGCGGTGAAGTGACGATCTCAGGCGCAAAAAATGCAGCCCTACCAATCCTATTTGCTTCAATTCTAGCTGAAGAGCCGGTTGAAGTAAGTAATGTTCCTCACCTACGTGACATCGATACTACGATGGAATTGCTTAAGCGTTTAGGCGCAAAAGTATCACGCAATGGTAGTGTTCATGTTGATGGCAGCGAAATTAATGAATTTTGTGCACCTTACGATTTAGTAAAAACAATGCGCGCTTCTATTTGGGCTTTAGGTCCTCTAGTCGCTCGTTTTGGTGAAGGTCAAGTGTCACTTCCTGGTGGTTGTGCAATTGGCGCTCGACCTGTTGATTTACATATCCATGGCCTAGAGCAACTAGGTGCGACCATTAAGTTGGAAGATGGTTATGTAAAAGCAAGTGTTGACGGCCGTTTGAAAGGCGCGCACATCGTGATGGATAAAGTAAGTGTGGGTGCCACCATTACTATCATGTGTGCAGCAACGCTAGCGGAAGGTACAACTGTATTAGATAACTCAGCGCGTGAGCCTGAGATTGTTGATACGGCTGATTTCCTAAACAAACTAGGTGCTAAGATTTCTGGCGCAGGTACAGACACGATTACTATCGAAGGCGTTGAACGTCTTGGTGGTGGTCATCACTCTGTGGTTGCTGACCGTATCGAAACGGGTACGTTCCTTGTTGCTGCTGCGGTTTCTGGCGGTAAAGTGGTTTGTCGCAACACCAACGCTCATCTTCTTGAAGCTGCATTAGCGAAGCTTGAAGAAGCGGGTGCGAAGGTTGAAACGGGCGAAGACTGGATCAGCCTTGATATGACTGATCGTGAGTTGAAAGCGGTGAAAATCGTAACGGCACCTCATCCAGGCTTCCCAACCGACATGCAAGCACAGTTTACCCTGCTTAACATGATGGCGAAGGGCAGTGGTGTTATCACTGAGACTATCTTTGAAAACCGCTTTATGCACATTCCTGAACTACAGCGAATGGGAGCAAAAGCCGAGATCGAAGGTAACACGGCTATCTGTGGTGACACGGATAAATTGAGTGGCGCTCAAGTAATGGCTACGGATCTTCGTGCATCTGCGAGCCTTGTTATTGCTGGTTGTATCGCTCAAGGTGAAACCATCGTTGACCGTATTTATCACATCGATCGTGGCTACGATAAGATTGAAGATAAACTGTCAGCCTTAGGCGCAAACATTACACGATTTAGTGAGTCGAACTAACTTAGGTTAGTGGATTCATGAATCAGTAAGATGAAAACATAAAAGTCGGAACCTTGGTTTCGGCTTTTTTATAGTTGTATTTACCGCAAGTGAGTCTATTGCCCATTGTTGTGCGAATAGATGAATGAGCTTTGCGGTTGGTGAGGAACAAAATGATAGCAATATTACGTATTTTCGCTGTAGCGATATTTGCGATTCTTATGTTTGTATTTGGTTGTGGTTACTGTCTATTGAGTCCACGTAACCCGAAACACGTATTTACCTTTGGCCGCTATTTCGGTCGCATGTCGAAAATCTTTGGCATGAAGTTAGAGCTTCGTATCCCAGAAGATGCTTACTCTCGTGGCCAACACGTTTACGTTGCAAACCACCAAAACAGCTGGGATCTATTTACGATTTCATCAGCGGTAACACCTAAAGTTGTGACAGTCGGCAAGAAAAGCCTAGCGTGGATGCCTCTTTTTGGTCAGCTGTACTGGTTGACGGGTAATATCCTCATTGACCGAGCTAACCGCAGCAAAGCGGTAGGTACGATCGATCAAGTGGTTACTAGCCTTAAAGAGAGTGATGTTTCAGTATGGATGTTCCCTGAGGGGACTCGTTCTCGTGGTCGTGGTTTGTTGCCATTCAAAACGGGTGCTTTCCATGCTGCAATTGGCGCTGGCTTACCTATTATCCCTATCGTGTGTAGCTCAACAGGTGGCGTGAAGCTGAACCGTTGGAACAATGGTCATGTGATTGTTGAGATGCTGCCACCAATCAGCACTGAAGGCTACGATAAGTCTAATGTTCGTCAACTGGCTAACCTAGCTCGTGAGCAGATGGCAGCTAAACTTGAAGAGTTAGACAAAGAAGTAGTTGAGCTTAATAAGAAGTAATCATCTAAGCGAAACGATGAACAATAAAAAGGTTGCCAACTGGGCAACCTTTTTTGTATCTGATAAACGCTCAGCTTTATGCCAACTTGTTTACTAGAAACCGTTTATTCTAGATATTAAAATCTATTTGCGAACTGCAATAGCTTCGATCTCGATACCTACATCTTTTGGCAGACGAGCTACTTCAACACATGAACGTGCAGGGTAGTTTGCAACACCGTGCTCATCGAAGAATTTACCGTAAACTTCGTTTACTGTGCCGAAGTCGTTTAGGTCTTTAACGAATACCGTTAGTTTTACGATGTCTTTTACAGTCAGGCCAGAAGCTTCAACAACCGCTTGAACGTTGTCTAGAGATTGGCGAGCTTGCTCTGCGATATCAGCAGATACTTCACCAGTTGCTGGGTTTACTGGGATTTGGCCAGAAGTCAGAACCATGTTGCCAAGGTCAACACCTTGTACGTATGGGCCGATTGCAGCTGGAGCTGATTCTGTGTGAAGTACTTTAGTCATTGGTTATTCCATCAGTTATTGGATAAAAAGCGATTTTTAGTGTGCCTTCAAACTTAGGATAGGTAAAGAGCAAAATACCCCGCACAGGCGAGGTATTGAATAGTTTTTGCGTTCGATCGTCGTTGCCGTATGACGTTATCTTTCTGTCACGATCTCACGAGAGAAGACTTTTTCGCAGTATTTACACTTCAATCGAATATCTTCTTTCTTTTCAAAGATCTTAAAGCTGCTTTCAACCGGTTCATTGTGAGTAATACAGTTGGTGTTTGGACACTCGAACACATCGTTGATTTGCTCTGGAAGTTCTAGTGGTAGCTTCTTAACCACTTCGTAATCTTCGATTTGGTTTACGGTCGCATGAGGCGCGTAAAGTGCTAACTTGCTCGCCTGTTCTTCAGTGATAAACACATTCTCTATCTTGAGTAAGTCTTTACCGCCTAGAGCAGAAGATGGCAGGTTTAGGCCGATGGTTACTCGCTGATTAGAGTTATGCATGTCGAACAGTTTGAGTACTTTGATCCCGATGTTGGCTGGGATATGGTCGATAACCGTTCCGTTCTTGATTGCTTCAACTTTTAATTGAGTCTCTTTAGACATGATATCTCTCCTCTACAGCGTTTCGTTAAGAACAAGGGCTAGCAGTGCTTCACGTGCGTAAACACCGTTCTCTGCTTGCTGGAAGTAGTAAGCGTAAGGTGTTTTATCGACATCGACAGTAATTTCATCAACACGAGGAAGAGGGTGAAGAACTTTTAGGTTATCACGTGCATTTTCCAGCATAGGAGCTGTCAGGATGTACGCTGATTTGATGTGCGCGTATTCCGATTCATCAAAACGTTCTTTCTGAACTCGAGTCATGTACAGAACATCCAGCTCAGGAATCACATCTTCCATGTCTGTCAGTAGTTGGTACTTGATTCCCGCTTCATCAAGCTCTTCACAAATGTAGTCAGGCATCGCCAGTGCTTCTGGAGCAACGAAATAGAAACAGATGTTGTCGAACTTCGCTAGTGCTTGAGTCAGCGAGTGAACCGTGCGGCCGTACTTAAGGTCACCAACGAATGCCACGTTTAGGTTATCTAAGCGACCTTGAGTTTCGGCAATAGAGAACAGGTCTAATAGTGTTTGTGTTGGGTGTTGGTTTGCGCCGTCGCCCGCGTTAATCACAGGTACACCGTTAGAGAACTCAGAAGCTAGACGCGCTGCGCCTTCTTGAGGGTGGCGCATTACGTAAGCATCAACGTATGAAGAGATAACCTGTACTGAGTCCGCTAGCGTTTCGCCTTTCTTCGCCAGTGACGTGTTACCACCGCTGTCGAAACCAATTACGTCACCACCGATGCGTTGAATTGCCGTTTCAAAAGAGAGACGAGTTCGCGTTGAAGGTTCGAAGAAGCAGCTTGCAACAACTTTGTTCTTGATGAGTTCTGGGTTTGGTTCAGCTTTGAGTTGACCTGCCGTTTGAACAATTAATTCTAGCTCTTCACGAGAAAGCTCTGGAATTGAGATGATGTGCTTTTGATAGAGCGAATTCGCCATGATCTTCTTCCCCACAATAATGTATTGGCCATAAAAAAGCCCCCCATAATGGGAGGCTTTAAAAAAGTGCTGAAAAGCAGAATAGACGGCCTGGCAAGCATGCTAGCTTGCGAGCAATATTTGGTGTTTTCACAATTTTATTATGTTTTATCACAACATTGCTTGGCGTCATTTTCACTACTCTCAGACAAATTGCCGAGAATTATACGCTTTCAATTTGTGAGCGCAAGCGATTACATCAAGCTTTTGTTTACTTTCATTATTCTCTATTGGCCAAGTGTCGCGACCATTACCGCTTTGATGGTGTGCATACGATTTTCTGCTTCATCAAATACAATCGAGTAGTCAGACTCAAATACTTCGTCTGTTACTTCTAAACCGTTCATTCCATATTTGTCTGCGACTTGCTGGCCGATCACGGTTTCATTATTGTGGAAAGCAGGCAGGCAATGCATGAACTTCACTTGAGGGTTACCTGTGAGCTTTATGACATCCATATTCACTTGGTAAGGTGTCATCACAGCCACGCGTTCGTCCCAAGCTTCAGGTGCTTCACCCATAGAAACCCAAACATCGGTGTAAAGGAAATCACAACCTTTTACGCCTTCGGCAACGTCTTCAGTCAGCGTTATTTGTGCACCTGTATTTTGCGCAATTGCTTGGCATTCTTCGACAAGCTGTTCTTCTGGCCAGAAAGCTTTAGGTGCGACAAGGCGAATATCCATACCCATCTTCGCGGCACCGACTAACAGAGAATTACCCATGTTGTTGCGTGCATCGCCTAGGTAAGCAAAACTGATTTGATGCAGATGTTTACCGCGACCATGCTCAAGCATAGTGAGGAAATCAGCCAAGATCTGAGTTGGATGGAACTCATCAGTAAGGCCATTCCACACTGGAACGCCAGCATAAGCGCCAAGATCTTCGACAATACTCTGGCCAAAACCACGATATTCAATACCATCGTACATACGACCTAATACACGCGCGGTATCTTTCATTGATTCTTTTTGACCAATCTGAGAACCAGAAGGGCCTAAATAAGAGACTTGAGCTCCTTGATCAAAAGCAGCTACCTCAAAGGCACATCGAGTTCGAGTTGATGCTTTTTCAAAGATCAAAGCGAGGTTTTTACCGTTAAGCTTTTTCTGCTCTGTACCTGCATACTTAGCTTTTTTAAGGTCAGCAGACAGGTTGAGTAAAAACTGAATCTCTTTAGGAGTAAAGTCGAGAAGTTTTAGAAAGTTACGATTGCGAAGATTAAATGCCATCTCTCGCTCCTTGGGTATATAGAATCAATGAAGAACTTAGTTAAACATAAAAATGCTATATTTGTGAATATTTATTTTATTAATTTGATAAAAAAGGCCAGTACAATGGTACTGGCCTAGATAAGTTATGTGTTCGCTTTACTGAACTACTTGAGTTAAATACCGTCTCTTTCTATAGGACAGCTCATGCAACGAGCGCCACCACGACCGCGACCCAGTTCATTGCCTGGAATTGTCAGAACTTCGATGCCTGCTTTGTCGTATTTCTCATTGGTGTAAACATTACGCTCATAACCGATAACCGTACCCGGTTTCACTGTCAGTACGTTGTTAGCGTCATTCCACTGTTCACGTTCAGCTTCGTAGTTATCACCACCAGTTGTGATGATCTTCAGTTGATCGAGGTCCAGTGCGCCTTCAATCGCTGTTAGGTAGTTTTCAGCTTTCTCTACTCGCATTTCGCCATTTTCTTTTGGCGTTAAGCGCCAGGTGTCTAAGTCTTTGCGAACGATCTCTGGATAGACAGAGAATGTGTCGATATCCATGTGCGTCATGACCGTATCAAGGTGCATACAAGAGCGGTGCTTCGGTAAATCAATCGCAATCACTTCTTTAGCTTGACCGGACTTGAATAAACTCGCAGCTAGGTTTTCGACACCTTGTGGCTTGGTACGCTCTGAAATACCGATAAGAACAGCGCCTTTACCGATTACCAGTACATCACCACCTTCAATATTGGCGTTGTCGTAATGAAGATCTTCATCACCGAAGTACTTAATGAAATCTTGTCCTGCGAATACAGGGTGCCAGCGATATATTGCTCGCAAGTGATTCGTTTCTCGTTGACGAGCAGGCATCATCATAGGGTTAAGAGAGACACCGCCATAAACCCAGCAAGAAGTATCGCGGGTAAATAGATGGTTAGGTAGCGGCTCAATAACGAAATCAAGTGGGCGGTGCATCTTCGGTAGCATTGACGAAGATTTAATAGGAAGCTCAGAGTAGGCTAAACCACCAAGTAGGATCGTCGCCAAGTGCTCATTGTCCATTTGAGCAAGGTACTCTCTTAAATCACGTGCGAATGTAGGGCCGTAACGGAAATCAGAGATTTGAGTATTAAGCAGCCACTCACGAGCTTGTGCTACAGCGAGTGTCTCAACCAGTAGATCATGCAGTAATAACACTTCAACGTCTTGGTTACGAAGTGTTGTCGCAAAGGCATCGTGTTCTTCACCTGCTGCTTCTACTGCAAGTACATCATCAAAGAGTAGCTCATGACAGTTAGAAGGGGTGAGGTGGGTGAGTGCCCTTTCAGGCCTATTTAGGAGAACTCGTCTTAATTGACCGACTTCGGAGCCAACGTACAGCTTACTCATTTTGCATCCTTACTATTAATCCAGCGTCTATTTATGACAAGCTTGTTCGTAATATGCAAGTTTTGAAACTTGTGTAAAGGTTATGTTATTTTGATATTTTTGGTTTTAAATGCTGAGTTGTTTGTGATTGTCAATATTAAAATCCAACTGAAAGGCTGAGTTCTGGAACAAACTTTTTGCGGATCTATGCTCTAATTTCAGTGATTTGATAATCCACTTTGCTTGGTGAACGTGATTTTTCATTCAAAATTTATGCAGTTACTTACTTATAAGTGAGGTTTTATGCATCGATGAAGTGTTCGGCAGTATGCATCTGATATGACTAACCACTCAATTTTGAAGGAGTAAGGCTAAAAGTAACAATAAAAATGAAATGCTAAAACACACGGTAGTTAATAATATGTTGAAAATTTGTTTCTGTGATTTTGATTTCACTTTTTAATTGATATCCCTTCTGTTATCTAGCGATAAACTTGCTCTTCTACACCTGATCTAGGTGGCTTTTCTAGGCGATCCGTGCCATATTTCGTGGCAATCAAATTTGATCTTTTCATAGTCAACACTCTGGAGCAGACACATGTCTCACGAAGATGAATATCTATCAGTAGCGGAATTAATTGAATTTCAAAAAGGAGAGACTCGCGACATCATTGAAGCACTAATCGAAGATGGTAGCGATCCTGAAGCTCTATACGATATCGAGCATCACCTATTCGCTGAAGATTTCGCAGTACTTGAGAAAGCCGTTGTTGAAGCATTCAAAATGGGCTTTGAAGTGCTTGAAGCTGAAGAGACAGAAGACGAAGATGGCAACAAGCTACTTTGTTGTGATGCAACGATGCAGTGTACTCTGAACGCAGAAGCGATTGATGAGCAAGTTGAGAAGCTTGTAAATCTTGCAGAGAAGTTTGACATTATCTACGACGGTTGGGGCACTTACTACGAAGGTGAAGATGCTATCTACCCTGACGAAGATGATGAAGACGAAGAGTAATCTCTCCCAGTTTTAAAGAATGCCAGCCTTGAGCTGGCATTTTTTTGTCCTCAGAAAAATAAATGTCTTTATATGCATTCATTCATTATAATGCGGTCAAAATTGATCTAGCTCAAGGAATGACATGCGGCTACCTCTCGATGGTCTTTGGCAAATTTCGCCACTGACGGATCTCTCTATCCCACAAGATGACATTACCTTTCCTGCTCCATTAAGCTCAAAGCTCCCTAATAGCTTGAGTGAAGAGGAAATCGCAGAGCAAGAATGGCACCTGATGCATGACATCGAAGTGGATGATGCCATGTTGGCGTGCCCATTTGTTGAGCTAATCGTCGCAGGCGTTGACTACTTTGCAGAAGTGCGACTCAATGGCGTTGCCGTGTTTGACTGTGATGGCAGCGAAGCTGAATATCGTAAAGACATCCGCCCTTATATGCAGCCTGGTCGAAATCGTTTTGAGATCCTTTTCCTTGAAGAAGAGGAGAGCCTGTTGCTTGAAGAGGATATGGATGACTCTATCCCTTCACAGGTCGTCGCTAAATCAGATTCTCGGATTGGAATCTGGCAAGCTCCATATTTGCAGTTCGTTCGTAACGTCAAGCTTGAGCAAGTCGTCACCGAGCAAATCTGGCATCACGGTGGTGGCTGTGAGTTTAAAGTAGATGTTATCTATCAAACGCTAAAGCCAGGGTTAATATCGGCATCAATCAAGTTTAATGGTATGACTCTCGTGATGCCGATTGATGTGCGAGCAGAACATACGGGTGTTGTGTTTCAGGTTGAGGCTCCAATGGTATTTAACCTTGAGAAGCCCAACCCTAAGCATTTATATCAGTTAGAAGTGGAACTCGATGGGCAAAAAGAGAGTTCTTTCGTAGCCTTGAATCCAGCCTCTTGCGTGAGTAATTTTTTGCGTAGTTAGCGGTTATTTAATTAGCCCGTTACGTAAGGAATCAATTCGCTCACTTGCTTATCATCTGATGAACTGCCGACGCTAACCCTATTTCAAAAACACATTATAGCGTTTTGGCCATGACAACCTCACAAGCGTCATGGCCTGTTTCTCCCCAAGCTGAATCAAGGTGTTCAAAGCCCAATTTTTCGTAAAGTTTTACGGCGGCATTAAGGCATTCGGTCGTTTCTAGATACATATGTTGATAACCCAGTTCCTTAGCTTTCTCCATCGACATATTAACCAACCTCTTCGCTAAGCCTCTGCCTCTTGTTTCTGGCAAGAAGTACATCTTTTGCAGTTCACAGACTTCTGGCATACCTGCTAATGGTGCAAATCCACCACCACCGACAACCTTTCCATCAAGTTCAATTACCCAATACTGAGATCTTTCATTGTTATAAACGCTAAACATGTCTTCTAAGGTAGGATCTGCTACACCATAACCTTTATCTTCGGTTAGCCCGTTCTCATAAGAGACTTGGCGAATTACATTGGCCACTACGGTGTTGTCTTGCTGTTGTAGGGGACGAACCACCACACCGCTTGAAGCGTGGCTTTGTTGCAGTGCTTTAAGGTAGTGCTTAATTCCCCCCGAAACTTGTTGAGTTTCCGCTTCCGTTAAACGCTCAAGTACCGAGTCATAAAACTGATTCTGTTGACTGTGAAGTTGGGTAAGAGTGTTTATCCCTTGTTCTGTAACTGAAGCAACAACACTGCGCTTATCGTTGGGGTGTGGCGAGGTTTGAATTAACGAGTTCTTCGCTAGATTGTTGACTGCTCTACTGGCGTTGGACTTATCAATATTGAGCTTATCCGCTAATTGATTCACGGTTAATGGCTGCTGCTCTAGTTCGATAAGCGTATGCGCTTGAATCGGAGGTAGGGCAATATCACCACAATCTTTGTCGAGCATTCCAAGCTGTCGAACGAGCTGACGTGATAATTCTCTAAGTTGTGCTGAAGTCATGTTGCCTCTCAATATGGTTGCGATGTACAACTACAATTTAATTGCGCGCCGCAACTATGTCAACAATAAACTCTCTAGGTTAAGCGTGTTGGTGCAAACAAAACTGTGGCTGTGTTGTTTGGCTTTCTGCCTTTCGTAGCCAAACTTTCTCATGGAAGTAGTAAGCCACGGTATTCAAAGCGGGTTCTAACGTTGCCATCACACCACCAACAAAGGCATCGCCAGTCAATAAGTAGACAACGGTAAAGGCAACACTAAAGTGGATAGTAGCGAAGCTTGCTGTTTTTAATTTAGTCATCCACTGACGAGCTTTAAGCGCTGGAACTTGAGCCCAAGCCTTTTCATGAAAATAGAAGGCGACGGTATTCACAGAAGGCTCAATCATAGCGATTAAGCTACCAATTAATATATCGCCTGTTAGTACATAAGCGACACTAAATGCGATAGTAAAATGTAATGCGGCAAAGGTTAGTGTCTTTTTCATGATAATTACTCAGTCGTTGTGTTGTTTCGATAGAACTATTATTGAGAATTATTATCATTAAATCTAATGGGAAGTTAAGATTGTTTTGATAGGCAAAAGCTATTAAAGAATTCTAGAGATAACATTACCCCTAGTTAAGTGCAATTGTATGGTGACAAATACCTTAGTAAGAGTTATTCAACCCTTTGTTAGTATTTGTAAAGTTTATGATAACTCCCTTTGATTTATCCACTCAAATTATTGATTAACATGGCGTGTTTCTATAGCGTGCATTCTCTCAATGAGCACTAAGATGCACATGGTTTAATGATAAACGTCAGATGGAGTTAAAATGGAAAACAAAGAGTTGGAAACTAAGGTTCTCTTTAGTGGAAAAGGGAAAGAGTACTTTGGAATATGGATTGTTAACATTCTACTATCAGTGATCACGTTCGGTATTTATTCGGCGTGGGCAAAAGTACGTAATAAGCGGTATTTCTACGGCCATACGTCGATCGCAGGTGATAGCTTTGAATATCATGGGCAACCAATGCAGATCCTAAAAGGGCGTATTATTGCGGTCGTTTGTGTAGTGATTTGGTTTGTTTCTGAACAAGTTTCACCTTTGTTGTCTTTAGGGCTAATAGTCGCATTTGTACTACTGTTACCTTTATTGTCTCGTAGCAATGCTCGCTTTGATTCAGCGATGACCAGCTTTCGTAATGTACATTTTTCATTTAATGGAACAATTGCAGGCGCGTATTGGGCGATTCTAGGGCGCGGTACTTTAGCGACTCTAGGATTTGTTGCAGCAATTGGTGTGGTTGTGTTTGCAATGAAGCTGAACATAGTGGCAGGCGTGCTAGCAACGTTGGTGTTATTACCTGCTTATGTATGCCTACAAGCGTGGTCGTTGGTTGGCATTGCAAACTATTTCTCTAATGGTTATCGCTATGGCGAACGCCAGTTCAAAGCGGATTACAAAAATGCGTTTTACTTTAAAACCTATATTATCGCGACACTGATTTGGTTGGCGCTGATGGCTCTAGTTTTGGTGAGCTTTGTTGCTATTGTTGGCGTAAACCTAGTTAGTAACCTTGAATCATTTACTGAGATCATGAGTCATAGCGATATTGCTACCTTTATGATCGGGTACTACTTGGTCTTTATTGCTATCGGTCTTGCGATTGGTGCGTACCTTAAAGTAAAAGTGCGCAACTACACATTCTCTCGATTGGTTCTAGAAGGAAAAGACTCAGAGGCTGCGTCTGAATTTAGCTTTGCATCGACGTTGACCGTTAAAGGTTATGTGAGCGTAGTGGTAACTAATTTCTTACTTCAAGTTGTGACTATTGGTCTTGCTCGACCTTGGGTTATGGTAAGAACGACGAACTATCTTGCTAATAATACCTTTGTTTACGGTGACATAGAGTTATTAGTTGCTAGCGATCAAGACTCTAATGTGAAGTCAGCTGTTGCTGATGAAGTGGCGCAAGCTTTTGATGTCGATCTCGGTATTGGCTAATGTTATTGGGATTAGCTCACCCGCCTCGCAGCTCTGAACGCTGCGAGGCAAAGCTTGATACTTCATTGGATGGTATGTTGGTACTTTATGTCGGAGAGCAACGTATATCTGCGAGGCTTGAGAGGGTCGAGGTCAGTGTTGGTGTTGGTGTTGGTTCAACGCCAAGTAAAATTACTTTTCCTGATGGTTGGCTTTTTGTCGCTCAACCTTGTGATGAACTAACGACATTTTTAAAGCAGCATAACCAGTATGGTTGGGTCGGAAAGTTAGAAAAGAACGCACTAGTGCTCGTAATCTGCAGCGTAGTCATACTTTCCTTGACGGTTGGAACATTTACTCATGGTATTCCGTGGATTACTGAGCGTGTCGTCGCTTATCTTCCTGAACCGGTCTCAAAAATGGTAGAAGAGCGAGTTTTAGTTTCTCTGGACAAGCAATTATTTGAGCCGTCTGAATTAGATCTGTCTCGTCAGGGCAAAATTCGGCAGCGATTTGAAGGACATTTAAGAGAGCTTGGTATTGATGGAAAGGTTCGTTTACTATTTCGCTCTTCCGATTTAGGAGTAAATGCTTTTGCGTTAAGCCATAACACTATTATTGTGCTCGATGACTTGGTAAAGCTCATGGAAACCCAGCAGCAATTGGATGGTATTTTGTTTCATGAATTGGGGCATTTAGAGCATCAGCATGTCATGAAAAGCATTGTGCGTTCGAGCTTGCTCTCGATCTCTGTCGCATTGTTGACCGGAGAGAGTTCCGGAGTGATTGATAACTTAGCGGGAATTGGTGTATTTGTTGCTAACAATGGTCAGTCACAGCAAGCGGAACGCGAAGCTGATAGGTATGCTGAGGACTCGATGTGGCTGATACATGGTACCAACAAGCCAATGAGTGAGATGTTTGAATTGTTGCAAGGAAGTTCTGACCATCTGACTGAGTTACCAGCTTGGTTAAGGACTCATCCTGAGTTAACAGAGCGTATTGATTTACTGAAAAGAGTTCAATAGTAATAACTAACAAGATCAAAAAAGGGCAGAATAATCTGCCCTTTTTATATGCTTGAATTGGTAGGTTAATTTACCAATTACAATGCAGCGATTGTCGCTTTTTGCTCTTCTAGCTTAACCAGAGTTTCTTGGTAGCCTTCAAGCTTTTCACGCTCTTTCGCGATAACCGCTTCTGGTGCTTTAGCAACAAAACCTTCGTTACCTAGCTTACCTTCGATACGCTTAATCTCACCGTGAGTCTTCGCTACTTCTTTATCTAGACGAGCAAGCTCAGCATCTTTGTCGATAAGACCCGCCATTGGGATCATCAGCTCAGATTTGCCAACAAGTTTAGTTGCACAAGCTGGAGTCGCTTCGCCGTCTGCTAGAACTTTAATATCGTCTAGCTTAGCTAGAGAAGTAAGAACGATCTTATTTGCTTCGATACGAGCTGCATCTTTCTCATCAGCGACTTTGATCATTACTTCTAAGCCTTGGCTTGGTGCAATGTCGTATTCCGCACGTAGGTTACGGATAGCTGTGATGAAAGTTTTAACCCATTCGATGTCGTCAACGATCTCAGCATTGAAGTTAGCTTCATTAAACTGAGGAAGCGCTTGAGTCATGATGGTCTCGCCTTCAACGCCGTCTACTAGCGGCTTAACGCTTTGCCAGATAGATTCAGTGATGTAAGGAAGAACAGGGTGAGCAAGACGCAGAGTCTTCTCTAGAAGCGTGATAAGCGTGTAACGAGTCGCTTGTTGTTGAGCTTCAGTACCCTTCCAAAGAACAGGTTTAGTTAGCTCTAGGTACCAGTCACAGAATTGGTTCCAGATGAATTCGTAAAGCGTGTTTGCTGCCATGTCTAGACGGTAGTTGTCTAGATGAGCGTTAAATTCTTTCGCTGCAACTTCAAACTGAGATTCAATCCACTTGTCTGCTAGAGAGAATTCCATGTTTGCACGGTCTTCAACAGACAGTGACATGCCACAATCGTGCTCTTCTGTGTTCATCAGTACGTAACGGCTTGCGTTCCATAGCTTGTTACAGAAGTTACGGTAACCTTCAAGACGCTTCATGTCCCAGTTGATGTCACGGCCAGTTGAAGCCATAGCAGCAAGAGTGAAACGCAGTGCATCAGTACCGTATGGTTCGATACCATCTTCGAAAGTCTTACGTGTTGCTTTTTCGATCTTAGCAGCCAGTTTAGGTTGCATCATGTTGCCACAACGCTTTTCTACTAGCTCTTCAAGGCCGATGCCGTCAATCATATCGATAGGGTCAAGTACGTTACCTTTCGATTTAGACATCTTGTCGCCGTTTTCATCACGGATAAGGCCCGTCATGTAAACTGTTTTGAAAGGTACTTGAGCCTTGCCGTCTTCGTCTTTCACGAAGTGCATGGTCATCATGATCATACGAGCAACCCAGAAGAAGATAATATCAAAACCAGATACTAGTACTTCTGATGGGTGGAATGTTTTCATTGCTTCAGTATCTTCAGGCCAGCCTTGTGTGCCGAACGTCCAAAGTGCAGAAGAGAACCATGTATCAAGAACGTCGTTGTCTTGCTTAAGAACAATTACCGGTGAAAGGTTGTTCTTTTCACGAACTTCTTCTTCAGTGCGACCTACGTAAACTTTACCATCGTTGTCGTACCATGCTGGGATACGGTGGCCCCACCAAAGTTGACGAGAGATACACCAGTCTTGCACGTCACGCATCCACGCGAAGTACATGTTTTCGTACTGCTTAGGTACGAATTGGATCTCACCATCTTCAACGGCTTTAACAGCAGGAGCAGCAAGAGGCGCTGTACGCACGTACCATTGGTCCGTCAGCATTGGTTCGATAACCACACCACCACGGTCACCGTAAGGAACGGTTAGATCGTGATCTTTGATTTCTTCAAGTAGGCCTAGCTCTTCAAATTCAGCAACCGTTGCACGACGAGCTGCAAAGCGCTCCATACCTTGGTATTTTTCTGGAAGCTCTGTTGAGTACACATCGCTTTCTTCACCGTTCGTTGTGAAGATTTCAGCCGCATCACGGATATCACCGTTGAACGTTAGGATGTTGATCATTGGTAGGCTATGGCGCTTGCCCACTTCGTAATCGTTAAAGTCATGAGCTGGCGTGATTTTCACACAACCCGTGCCTTTATCCATGTCAGCGTGCTCATCACCTACGATAGGGATAAGACGATTTACGATAGGAAGCAGGATTTCTTTGCCGATAAGATCTTTGTAGCGAGGATCTTCAGGGTTAACTGCAACGCCTGTATCACCAAGCATGGTTTCAGGACGTGTAGTTGCAACGACAATGTAGTCTTTGCCATCAGCGGTTTTAACACCATTCGCTAGTGGGTAGCGGAAGTGCCACATGAAACCTTTTTTGTCTTTGTTTTCAACTTCAAGATCAGAAATTGCAGTGTGCAGTTTAGGATCCCAGTTTACTAGACGCTTACCACGATAGATTAGGTCTTCTTCGTATAGGCGAACAAATACTTCTTGAGTCGCAGCTGATAGGCCGTCATCCATAGTGAATCGCTCACGATCCCAGTCTACAGATGCACCAAGACGACGAAGTTGTTGAGTGATCGTGCCACCAGATTCGCCTTTCCATTCCCAGATCTTGTCGATGAAAGCTTCACGGCCGTAGTCGTGTTTTGTTTTGCCTTCTTCAGCAGCGATCTTACGCTCAACAACCATTTGAGTTGCGATACCAGCGTGGTCAGTACCCACTTGCCAAAGCGTGTTTTTGCCTTTCATACGTTGAGCACGGATAAGCGTATCCATGATCGTATCTTGGAACGCGTGACCCATGTGTAGGCTACCAGTGACGTTCGGTGGCGGGATCATGATGCTGTAAGCTTCTTTTGATGTGTCACCGTGTGGCTTAAAGTAGCCTTTCTCTTCCCAAGTCTTATACAGAGCTTGTTCGATTGATGTTGGGTTGTATGTCTTTTCCATAGTGCTCTTATAACGGATACTGTGAATGGTTAATCGTGGTCAAACTTCATAAGTGAAGCTTCTTGAATCTAAATCCAAAGATAGCTTTAACTATGAGGTTTGACTATGGATGTTGAATCTCGATAGTTTGTAGCTGATATCCAGCCTGACGGTAAATTTTATACCTTTCTCGAGCGAGTTGCTTAGCTTTTTCTTCGCAAGGAACGAAGTCTATCACCTGAGCAAAGGCGTTCGCAAAGGTTGTATGATTATCGGCCAGATTTATTACCAATTGGCGGTTCCAATTAGGTTTGACTCCTTGATGGCCTATCTCAATATTCGTTGAATATTTTGGACCTTCGCCAACCAAGTTGTGCGCGATAAATTCAGTAGGCTCTACCTGCCAAAAAACTTCAGCGATACGCTCAGCATGAACTTTATCGTTACAGTTGAGATAAAGTTTAGCGCCTTGTTTTGCAAAATGCTGAGCAAGAAACAACACGTAGTGAGCAAAACCCTCTTCGCCGGCTTGTGGGCTGTCTGAAGACACAATGTAAAATGTGGCAGTCTGCATACTGAATACTCGAACTTGGAATCGTGGAAACCAATCATACTTGGTCAACAGGAGCTAGCAAATAACGCTTATTAAAAAAGGGCCCGTAGGCCCTTTCTATTATTTTGAAGATTGCTCTTCAGTCTCATGGCCGCTGCGGTTCAATAAGAATTGGACAAGCATTGAGACAGGACGACCTGTCGAGCCTTTCGCTGCGCCTGACTTCCAAGCTGTGCCGGCACTGTCAATGTGTGCCCAGTGGTACTTTTTAGCAAATTTAGATAAGAAACATGCTGCTGTGATTGTACCAGCAGGTCGGCCACCGATATTTGCCATATCTGCAAATGGACTCGTTAGTTGCTCATGGTATTCATCGGCCATTGGCATGCGCCATGCTCTGTCACTTGCTTGCTCAGAAGCATTCACTAACTCGTGAGATAGTGGGTTGTGATTAGACAGTACAGCACTGATGTGGTGACCTAACGCCATCACACACGCGCCAGTGAGTGTTGCTACATCGACAACACAGTCTGGTTCAAAGCGTTCAACGTAAGTAAGCGCATCACATAGAACCAAGCGACCTTCAGCATCCGTGTTTAACACTTCAACTGTTTGGCCTGACATGGTCGTTAGGATATCACCTGGGCGGTAAGCATTGCTGCCTGGCATGTTTTCACAACCTGCTAGGATACCAACTACATTAATTGGTAGGTTCAGTTTAGCTAGTGCCTTCATTGTACCGAATACAGAAGCCGCACCACACATGTCGTACTTCATCTCATCCATACCTTCACCAGGCTTAAGCGAAATACCGCCTGAATCGAAAGTAAGACCTTTACCGACTAGAACAATCGGTTTTGCATCTGGGTCAGCAGCACCTTTATATTCCATGATAGACATCATAGATTCGTTCTTAGAACCACGGCCTACCGCTAAGTATGAAGTCATACCCAGCTTTTCCATCTCTTCTTCGCCAATGATCTTAGTTTTCACTGTCTCGTAATCATCGGCCAAGCGACGAGCTTGAGAAGCAAGGTAAGCAGGATTTGCGATGTTAGGTGGCATGTTGCCTAGATCTTTAGACGCTTTCACACCTGAAGCAATCGCAAGACCGTGAGAGATTGCTTTCTCACCAAGGCTCAATTCACGACGAGTTGGTACGTTGAATACCAGTTTACGTAGTGGACGACGAGTCTCTGGTTTATTACTCTTGAATTGATCAAAAGTGTAAAGGCCATCTTTAGTCGCTTCTACTGCTTGGCGAACTTTCCAGTAAGTATCACGACCTTTAACGTGCAGTTCAGTCAGGAAACATACTGCTTCCATAGAACCTGTTTCGTTTAGTGTGCTGATGGTTTTTTGGATAATTTCTTTATATTGACGCTCGCCTAGCTCACGTTCTTTACCGCAGCCTACAAGCAGAACACGTTCTGAAAGTACACCAGGTACTTGATGCAGTAGTAGCATCTGGCCAGGTTTACCCTCTAGATCACCGCGACGAAGCAGTGAACTAATATAGCCATCGCTAATCTTATCTAACTGCTCGGCTACTGGAGAAAGGCGGCGCGGTTCGAATACACCGACAACGATACATGCGCTGCGCTGTTTCTCTGGGCTGCCACTTTTTACACTGAACTCCATGCGTACTCCTACATCCTGAAGACAAATCGAACTAAATGTTGGATAATGGGTTCTTACTTGTTGGATCCTATAATGGAACTGACCTTAAAGAAGAACGTTAACACTTAGCTAAAAATTTAAAAAATAAAAGGTTCAACGGGAAATTATAGTGATTCAATCAAAAAAACAAGTTTTGTATAGGTAATTTGAGCGTGATTATTGTTAGATATTTGATCCGAGAGACAATCAAGAGCCAATTTGCGATATTTTTTGTTCTCTTTCTCGTGTTTCTCAGCCAAAAGTTCATCAGTGTTTTAGCCGACGCCTCTGATGGTGATATTCCAGCAAGCCTTGTATTATCGATCGTGGGTCTAAATATGCCAGCGATGGGGCTCTTGATGCTTCCACTTAGTATCTATATTGGCATTTTGCTGACTTTTGGCCGCCTTTATGCCGAAAGTGAGATTGTGGTGATGAATGCTACGGGTATTGGCAATAAATTCCTCATCCAATCAGCACTTTATCTGGCGTTGATTACCGCAACTGTCGCTGCTTTTAACTCCTTTTGGCTGTCTCCGTGGTCACAAGATAAAGTAGAACAAATGTATGAGGAAGTGGCTGCAGAGAACAGCGTCGATTTACTACCCAAAGGCAAATTTGCAAGGACTCCCGATGGTTCTTCAGTTGTGTTTATAGAGGGTATCGATGGTAATCAATTAGACAATGTGTTCGTTTCTCAAATGCGACCTCGTGACTCAGTGCTTCCTAGTGTGATGTTCTCTAAGTCGGGAGACGTAAAAGAATTGAGCGATGGCCGCCAAGTTATTGTGATGTACGATGGTACTCGTCATGAAGGAGTGCCTTCTCGCCTTGATTATAGAGTGACGCACTTTGAAGAGTATGAAGGCTTAATTGGTCAGCGTGAAGTAGAGAAGAAAGGTCGAGAGTGGGAAGCGATTCCAACTATTGATCTTATTGGAAATCAAGATAATCGTGCCAAGGCTGAATTGCAGTGGCGCATGTCACTGGTGTTGTGTATCCCATTGTTGACTATGCTCGTTGTACCGCTGTCAGCAGTTAATCCACGACAAGGTCGTTTTGCAAAAATAGGTCCGGCAATCCTGATTTATTTGACTTACTTCTTGGCAATCAGTGCAACCAAATCTTCAATTGAAGAAGGGGACATTCCTGCTGCAATAGGCATGTGGCCAATCAATGCATTATTATTGTTTGTCGCGATTGGTGCCAACTTTATGGATAGTGTGCCTGTTAGGCGTTTGAAAGAAAAATTCAAGAATAAGAGGTTGGCTTAAGCCGTGTTTAAGATTCTCGATTTATATATAGGCAGAACCATCATCGCGACCACGTCACTGGTATTGGTGACGTTTGTCGGTCTCTCTGGAATTATCAAGTACGTTGAGCAATTGCGGAAGGTAGGTCGTGGTACATACGATCTATTACAAGCGTTGTATTTCGTTTTATTGAGTATTCCTCGTGATATCGAAATGTTCTTCCCAATGGCGGCATTGCTTGGTGCATTGATTGGGCTTGGTATGCTTGCTGCGAGTTCTGAACTTGTGGTTATGCAAGCCGCGGGTTTCTCTAAGTTAGATATTGGTTTATCGGTACTTAAGACTGCGATTCCGTTAATGGTGATAGTGACATTACTTGGGCAGTGGGGAGCTCCGCAAGCGCAGAAGATGGCTCGTGATTTAAGAACCATCTCGGTTGCTGGTGGTAGTATTATTTCTACTCAAAGCGGTGTTTGGGCTCGAGATGCCAACGACTTCATTTTCATTGTTAAAATAGACGATGATAAGCTCTATGGTTTAAACATGTGGCGCTATGATGAGAACAAGGCTCTGAAAACGGCCATATACTCAAAAGAAGTCGATTACGTTGGAGACAACGTTTGGACAATGCGCGATGTTGAGGTCACCTCTTTTGAGAATGAAATCCAGGTCACTAAAGAGAGTTTACCGACTTTCTCTTGGGAAACATCGTTAGCTCCAGACAAACTCGCGATAGTGACGGTGAAACCGGAAGAGCTTTCGTTAAGTGGCTTGTATGATTATGTTTCTTATCTCAAAGCATCAGAGCAAGATGCTGCACGTTATGAGCTAGCTTTGTGGAGGAAGATTACTCAACCTATTTCGATAGCGGTCATGATGTTGATGGCGTTGTCGTTTATCTTTGGTCCTCTACGTAGCGTGACCATGGGTGCAAGGATTCTCTCTGGTGTAATTGCTGGCTTTACTTTCTATATATCCAGCGAGTTCTTTGGGCCAATCAGCTTGGTGTATCAAATACCACCTGCCTTTGGTGCGATAGCCCCTAGCGTGGTGTTCTTCGGAATTGCCATCATGCTCTTGAGACGGAAACTATAAATGATAAAGGAAGGCGTTAAGCCTTCCTTTTTTGATCTTGCTTTAAGTTCGCTTAATAGCGTTATTGTGCCTTTGGCAACACAACGACTTCGGTTTTTGCCCAGATATCGTGAAAGCCACGTTTCTGAGGGTCGAATGGAACACATAAGTTTGCAAGTCCAAACCCCGATGTACCTATACGTATTAGCGCTTGAGTTATTGTGATCGCAGAGCCATCTTTGTTTTGAACTCGTAGCTTCCAAGCTCTCATCCCTAGAGTTTGACCTGCTCTGGTCCAGAAGAAGACAAAGAAGTAAACCCAAACGACGACTAAGTAAAAAGTATACGCAGGGCTCCAAATCGGATGATTAGTCAAGAAGTCACTGACATCGGCATACCCGCTATGGTTAAAAATACCAAGAGCCATGAGTGCGTGCAGTAGAGCAACAATGATGCCGGCAGCCATCATTTCAATAGCGATTACAATGAGTGCGTCATAGAACAAGGCACCAAATCGGCGCATTACCCCAGCTGGTGGCAGAGTGTTTGTTGATGTCATGGTGTTATTACTTCTTTAAAAATTGAGGCGTCAGAATATAGTTTAAGGCTTGGCCTGAAAAGAGACATGACGCACAGCTTATGACTTAGTGGCGAAATTATCGGCAAACACACATGAATTCAAGTTTTTATACTTGCCACATCAGTTCGCATACGTATAATGCCAAACATCGACAGGGCAACGCCCCAAGATAATGCCGGTATGGTGAAATTGGTATACACGACGGATTCAAAATCCGTTGCTTTCGGGCGTGGCGGTTCAAGTCCGCCTACCGGTACCATATTTAAATAACAAAGCCTCGACTCAAGTCGGGGCTTTGTTATATCTGGAGAATAGAAAGCGTTGCCTTCGTAGTAGCGGCAGGAACGCCTGTCCAATCAGTCAGTTCTTATTGTGCCATTCCAAAATGTTACCGTTTCCGTTCGTAATGCGATTCCTTAGTAAATTAATTATCTTAAATCAGAACGTTATCTGTCATTCTCACGTCTATTGTCTATGTTTAAAGGACTAATAGAGGAGAAACATATGCTGACAGTAACCCCTTACTTGTTTTTTGATGGTCGTTGTAGTGAAGCGTTAGATTTTTATCATAAATGCTTTGGTGGTGTTGTTTTATCGAAGCAACTCTTTAGTGATGCTCCTCAGGTAATAGAGGGGGCACAACCTAGTTGGGTTATGCACGCTGAGTTCGAAGCATTTGGTATGAAGCTCATGATGTCTGATGGCGTTAAAGCTAAAGAACTTGAAGGGAACAATCTGGCACTTTCCTTGGTTACCGAGGATACCGCGACTCAAGAGAAAATTTTTGAGAAGCTTAAACAAGGAGGGCGAATAATGACGCCACTCGCAGATACGTTTTGGGGCGCTAGATTTGGTAAAGTGGAAGATAAGTTCGGTATTCGTTGGATGGTGCATTGTGATTCTTTAAGTTGAACCTGTGAAATTGGATAGTGAAATTCCCGTGTGGTTTTATTAGAATTATAAATATAGATTATTAATCAATATTATATAAATATGGGCAGCATAAAGATTACTGTAGATCGCATCCAGCCCGGCCTACACATACGACTCCCCCTAAAATGGAACGAACACCCATTTTTATTCAACAGCTTCAAAATAAAAGATGACGCTCAAGTGAAAATAATTCGGCATCTTGGGATTAAGCATGTCTATATAAATCTAAGTCAAAGCGATACTGCACCTTTACCTTCTAATCACGAGATAGATAAAGGGGCCGATTCAGATCTACAGATAAGCCTTGAAACTGAAAGGATGTGGAAAGATAAGCATGAACGTATCGAAACCCTAAGCTCTTACCGTCGTAGAGTCAGTCATTGTGAGAAAGAGTTCGAGCGCTCGCTTGCTCGAATGCGTTCAGTAATGACAAAAATTCGTAACCGACCTATAGATGCGGTAGGAGAGGTTAAAAGTCTAGTTGATGATATTGTTGAAATACTGGCAAGTGACGATAGCGTTACCTTACATCTTATGAATGCTAAAGCTGACTTTGAAGACATTTACTTTCATACATTAAATGTCTCTGTCGTTGCGTTAATGATAGGTAAAGCTAAAGGCTACAATACTCAACAATTGAAAGCGCTTTCTTTTGCTGCTTTGTTCCATGATGTAGGAAAGATCAAAATACCAGCTGCAATACTTAGAAAGCAGAGTACGCTGACAGCACCGGAAGAGAATTACCTAAAACTTCATACGAAATATGGTGCTGATATTGTCTCTGGAATTGATGACTTTCCTGAAAGTGCCAAAAAAGTAATCGTTCAACATCATGAAATGAATGATGGCTCTGGTTATCCTGAAGGCTTAAAAGAAGAAGAGATAGATGAACTAACCAAAATAGTTTCAGTGGCTAACGCATTCGATAATCTTTGTCATGGTAAAGCGCAATCTCAACAAATGATCCCATACTTGGCATTGTCCCACTTATATAAGAACTGCAAACATCTATATAGTCAGGATAATTTGAGTCTATTGGTTAAGTTCATGGGAGTCTATCCGCCGGGTACTGTCGTGCAGCTTTCCAATGAATCAATTGGAATCGTGATTTCGGTTAATGCCAAACATATGCTTTATCCGAACGTACTGATCTATGATCCTAGCGTTCCAAGAACCCAAGCCCCGATCATTGACCTATTTACTAAAGAGATAAAAATTGTCAATGCAGTTCATCCAAGCAAGTTACCGGAGCAAGTTAGAGAATATCTAAACCCTAGGGCTCGTTTATCTTACTTTTTTGATAATGGTGAGTAGTTATCCACAGGTTCTTGTGGGTAGTTTGTTCGAAACTTGGGTTGAAAGTTGTATAAATAAGCCCTTGGTTGAAATGTCTTCACTTAACCTCTTTTTTAAATAAAAAACGTATTTAATGCTTGCCAATGAGAGCTGCATCTCTATAATGCCGCCTCACTGACACGGCAGACGCCATAAGGCTTCAGCGAAGAATGTTAGTAAGGCAACTAGCTTTAAGCGATGATTCGCTTTTACTTTTTAAAAGTAGAAATTAATTCCGAATAAGTGTTTGACACTGAGAATTAAATAGCTAGAATGGCCGCCTCT
>NZ_JBFRLX010000151.1:0-17476 GCF_041470165.1 Vibrio sp. 10N.286.46.A8 | reverse complement strand
GAGATTCCCTACTCCTTCCTTCGTCAGTCTAGGGAATGACGGTTACTGTCACTACGGGATTCTATTAGCCACAGCCTACCTACTGAGCCTTTACCTCAATAAATCTTCATCACTCAATGCCAGATTCCGGTTACCCATTCGTTATCCTCAAGAGTGAGGAACGAGCGAGTTGGGGATCTCTTACCTGTGAGACTCTAAATAGCAGACACAAAAAAGCGGAGCCAAATGGCTCCGCTTTTATCGATAGAATGCAAAAAGAATTACTTCTTAGTAAGCTTCTCTTTAATACGAGCTGACTTACCAGAACGCTCACGTAGGTAGTACAACTTGGCACGACGTACTGCACCACGGCGTTTAACTTCGATGCTATCAACCATTGGAGAGTGAGTTTGGAACGCACGCTCTACGCCTTCACCATTCGAGATCTTACGAACTGTGAATGCAGAGTGTAGACCACGGTTACGAATAGCGATTACAACGCCTTCGAAAGCCTGTAGACGCTCACGGTCACCTTCTTTTACCTTAACCTTAACTACAACAGTGTCACCTGGTGCGAATTTAGGAAGGTCTGATTTTAGTTGCTCTTCTTCAAGAGCCTTGATGATGTTGCTCATTTGTATAAATTCCTAGAATAAACTGATACTAAATTTAATAGGTTACTGCTTGCTTTTCGTTAAGAGCGTTGCTCTTTAATGAATTCAGCCAGTAATTGTTCCTGTTCGTCAGTCAGAGCTAGGTTTTCCAGGAGTTCTGGTCTTCTTAGCCAAGTTCGGCCCAACGATTGTTTCAATCGCCAGCGACGAATGTCCTTATGGTTTCCAGACTTGAGTACCGATGGCACATCTTTATCGTCTAGCACCTCAGGGCGCGTATAATGGGGACAATCTAGCAAACCATTTGCAAAAGAATCTTCTTCTGCTGATGCGAAATCTCCAAGTACACCCGGAACAAACCGAGATACTGAATCAATCAACGTCATGGCTGGCAGCTCGCCACCCGTCATCACAAAATCTCCAATCGACCATTCTTCGTCGACTTCAGATTGAATGATGCGCTCATCTACACCTTCATAGCGACCACAAATAAGAAGCAAGTTCTCGTTTGTTGCCAGCTCTTCAACACCTTGTTGGTCGAGTTTACGACCTTGAGGTGAAAGGTAAATAACCTTCGTCTTTCCCGGTGCTGCCTGTTTGGCTGTTTGGATAGCATCGCGCAAAGGCTGAACCATCATTAACATGCCAGGACCACCACCGTAAGGTCTGTCATCAACAGTGCGATGTTTATCATGAGTGAAATCACGAGGATTCCATGTTTCAATAGATAAAAGACCTTTTTTAACCGCTTGACCTGTTACTCCAAAATCAGTAACAGAACGGAACATTTCAGGAAAAAGGCTAATAATGCCAACCCACATGTGTTCTCTCGCTCTGTAATTTGGAGTTAGAATCCAGGATCCCAGTCAACTTCGATCCGGCGAGCTTCGCGATCAACTTTCTTGATCACTTGCTCTTCAAGGTACGGGATTAACCGTTCCTTTTGGCCAAAAGCATCTTTAAGATTTGCTTTGATTACTAGAACATCGTTCGAGCCAGTTTCTAATAGGTCAGTGACCTCACCAAGGTTGTAACCTTTAGTGGTAAAAACTTGCATACCGAACAATTCGCGCCAGTAGAATTCATCTTCTGACAATTCAGGTAATGAAGCAGGGTCAATAGCAATTTCAAAGTTGGTCATCAGTTGCGCGTCTTCACGTACATCTAATCCCGCTAGCTTACATACATAGCCTTGACCATGACGTTTCCAGCTTTCAACTTTATACTCAACCCACTCGCCCTTTAGCTTTAAATACCAAGGACTGTAATCAAATATGCTTTCAGCATTGTCTGTGTAGGAGAAAACTTTAAGCCAGCCACGAATACCATAGGTAGACCCAAGTTTACCCATAACAATTCTTTCGTTTTGCTCGCTCATCGTTTCTTTACCCTTCATCGACATAAGCTATTTCTCTTTTTAAAAAAGAATTAAGCCGCTTTTTGAGCGTCTTTAACTAGCTTAGCTACGCGGTCAGATAGAGATGCGCCTTGACCAACCCAGTGGTTAACACGATCTAGGTCTAGACGTAGACCTTCTTCTTGACCTTGAGCAGTAGGGTTAAAGAAACCTACTTTCTCGATGAAACGGCCAGTTACAGAGTTACGGCTATCCGCAACTACGATTTGATAAAATGGGCGCTTCTTTGCACCGTGACGTGCCAAACGAATGGTTACCATGTCGTCCTCTTTGCTTTCTTAATAAAATAATTAACCCCAAGTATAAGTAAATAGCTTGGGGTCTCGTGCCAAATTAAAGCCCCGGAATTTTACTCTTATTCCGGGGCAATGCAAGGGCTTTAGCTATTTTTTCACCAACATAGCCACCGCTCACTTTCTGTGACACGGCTAACACTATGAAAAGTAACGTAGCTAAAGCTTACATTTGTAGATTATCGGCCAAACGGGTTAAAACCACCACCCATTCCGCCCATACCTCCACCGCCGCCCATCATGCCTTGCATGTTGCGCATCATGCCTTTCATTCCACCTTTCTGCATTTTCTTCATCATCTTCTGCATTTGAGTGAACTGTTTAAGCATACGGTTTACATCTTGTACTTGCGTACCAGAACCTGCAGCAATACGCTTTTTGCGTGAGCCTTTGATTAGGTCTGGGCGCTGACGCTCTTTCATTGTCATAGAGTTGATGATCGCTTCCATTTGCTTGAACATCTTGTCATCAACTTTATCTTTAACGTTGTCTGGTAGTTGAGACATGCCTGGAAGCTTATCCATCATGCCCATCATGCCGCCCATGTTTTTCATCTGACCAAGTTGCTCACGGAAGTCTTCAAGGTCAAAGCCTTTCTTCTCTTTGAACTTCTTAGCCAGTTTCTCTGCTTTCTCGGTATCAACGTTTTTCTGTAGGTCTTCAATAAGAGACAGTACGTCGCCCATACCAAGGATACGAGAAGCAACACGATCTGGGTGGAATGGTTCTAGTGCGTCAGTTTTCTCACCAACACCTAAGAATTTAATCGGCTTACCTGTGATGTGACGAACAGACAGTGCAGCACCACCACGCGCGTCACCATCCACTTTCGTTAAGATAACACCGGTTAGTGGTAGCGTATCGCCAAAGGCTTTTGCAGTATTCGCAGCATCTTGACCTGTCATAGCATCAACAACGAACAGCGTCTCTACTGGTTTAATGGCAGTATGAAGCTCTTTGATTTCACCCATCATCTCTTCATCGATAGCCAAACGACCGGCAGTATCGACAATTAGCACGTCGTAGAATTTCTTCTTCGCGTGGTCGATTGCAGCGTTTGCAATATCAAGAGGCTTTTGGTCAGCTGAAGATGGGAAGAAGTCGACACCCACATCGCTTGCTAAGGTTTCAAGCTGTTTGATCGCGGCTGGACGGTAAACGTCGGCAGACACAACCAAAACTTTCTTCTTATCACGCTCAGTCAGGAGCTTAGATAGCTTACCTACCGATGTGGTTTTACCCGCACCTTGTAGACCCGCCATTAAGATAACTGCTGGCGGTTGTGCTGCTAGGTCAAGAGCCTCGTTAGACTCTCCCATCACAGCTTCAAGTTCAGCTTGAACGATCTTAATGAATTCTTGACCAGGTGTTAGAGATTTAGAAACCTCGACACCCACAGCGCCTTCTTTTACGCGCTTAACAAAATCACGGACAACTGGCAGTGCAACGTCGGCTTCAAGTAGCGCCATACGTACTTCACGCAGCGTCTCTTTAATATTGTCTTCGGTCAGGCGACCTTTACCGCTGATGTTTTTCAGCGTTTTGGATAGACGATCCGTTAAATTATCAAACATAGTTTTCTCTTCGCTCAAAACTGCGACTATTACTGTGAGTATACATTAGCGCGGATTAGAGTCATACCCGTTGTGGAGCGTTAATCATCCACGCATGTGATGTGAGACATTATTCACTTGGAATTGAATGAGGTTCACCATAGCCCCAAAGAGCGATGCGAGGTATAATTCGCCAATTAGTAATCATTTAAATGGATACCATGGACAGTCTTATTGCGATCGCAGCAGCCTTTCTTTATACAATGGCGATTTTCACGATCATTCCAGGTCTCGTGCACCAAACAGGAATCCGTGTAAAAACGGTGTTTATCAGCGCATTACTTGCTTTAGCTTTCCATGCTTGGTTGCTTGGCGATTTAATCTTTAATGCCAGTGGTCAAAACCTCAGTATCTTAAACGTTGCTTCTTTAATCAGTTTAATCATATCTGTGGTCATGAGCGGTGCTATGCTCAAAACACGTTTGTGGTTCATCTTACCTGTTGTTTATAGCTTCGCTGCTCTAAATCTAATGGCTGCCACTTTTCTTCCTAGCACCTTCATCAAACACTTAGAGAATGACCCAAAGCTGTTGCTACACATATCTTTAGCTCTGTTCTCATACGCGACACTTACCATCGGTGCGCTATACGCTATGCAACTCGCGTGGCTAGATCACAAACTTAAAAAGAAAAAAGCGTTAGTGATAAACCCTAACCTACCTCCTTTAATGATGGTGGAAAGACAGCTTTTCAAGATCATTTTAATCGGTAATGGTTTGTTAACAGGTACTTTATTAACTGGACTTATCTTCGTACAAGATATGTTTGCTCAAGGTAAAGCACATAAAGCAGTATTGTCTTTTATAGCTTGGGTCATCTATTCCATCCTTCTTTGGGGTCACTATCAAAAAGGTTGGCGTGGGCAAAAAGTTACATGGTTTGCCCTTGCGGGTGCCACCATGCTCACATTAGCTTACTTCGGTAGCCGCTTCGTTCAGGAAATAATCCTGAATTAGTCTGTATAATGAAGGCAAGGTCTCACACACCTTGCCTTTAAAATATTGAGTACGATACATTCAATTGACATCTCGACCATGTTCGGTCATAAATTAATCAAGATACACAAAAAGGAAAATAATAGTTTTGGACGACATATCAACGGGTATCTTATTTGCGCTACTCGCGTGTCTCATTGTAATTTCTGGTTATTTCTCTGGTTCCGAAACGGGCATGATGTCCTTGAACCGCTACCGTTTAAAGCACTTGGCCAATACGGGTCATAAAGGTGCCAAACGCGTAGAAAAACTTCTAAGTCGCCCAGACAGATTGATTGGCCTTATTCTCATCGGCAACAATCTCGTTAATATTCTTGCATCCGCGATCGCGACTATTCTTGGTATGCGTATCTACGGAGATATCGGCGTTGCAATCGCAACCGGAGCCCTGACCCTAGTGATCCTCGTGTTTGCTGAGGTTACACCAAAAACCATCGCTTCTCTTTTCCCTGAACGAGTTTCTTACGCCAGCAGTATTCTATTAATAGTACTGATGAAGGTGCTATCTCCATTGGTTATCTTGGTCAACTTTATTACCAATGGCTTCATTCGTATCTTAGGCGTTAAAGCTAACCATGATGCAACCGATCATCTAAGCTCAGAAGAACTTAGAACGGTAGTAAATGAAGCGGGTAGCCTAATACCACAGCGTCACCAAGATATGTTGGTGTCTATTCTCGATTTAGAACACGTCACCGTGAATGACATCATGGTACCTAGGAATGAAATCACTGGCATCGACATCAATGACGACTGGAAATCGATCGTGCGTCAGCTCACTCATTCACCTCATGGTCGCATCGTGCTGTACCGTGATCAGATAGATGAAGTGGTTGGCATGCTGAGGCTACGTGAAGCTTATCGCTTGATGCTCGAAAAGAACGAATTCAATAAAGAGACCCTGCTGCGTGCTGCAGATGAGATCTACTTTATTCCGGAAGCGACACCGCTTAACACCCAACTGCTTAAATTCCAACGCAACAAACAGCGTATCGGTTTGATTGTTGATGAGTATGGCGATATTAACGGTTTGGTTACCCTCGAAGATATTCTCGAAGAGATCGTGGGCGAATTTACGACTTCAATCGCGCCAAGTTTATCTGAAGAAATCACACCGCAAAGCGATGGTAGCTTCTTGATTGAAGGTAGCGCTAATATCCGAGATATCAACAAAGGTTTGCAGTGGGCACTACCTACCGATGGACCAAGAACACTTAATGGTTTGATACTGGAGCATCTTGAAGATATTCCAGAGAGTCACCTGAGTGTTCAGGTTGCCAGCCATCCAATGGAAATTGTTGAGCTCGAAGAGAATCGCATCAAGCTGGTGCGTGTGTTTCCGCAGATCGTAAACGGATAGAGGCGACTCATTATATGAGAGTTACCAACTAAGTCCCTCTACAACAAAAGGCCCGGCTCATTGAACCGGGCCTTTTAGTATCTAACTCGCTCTGCCTCTAGATTGAAATGTATCTAGAGTGAAGCGCATCTAAAGTAAAGAAAAGTGATTAGTCGATTTTAAGCTCTTGAAGCATCGACTCTGGCAATGCCAGTTCATCATTTTTGTTTACTGAAATACCGGTAGCGATGATTGCATTCGCAATCTCTTTAGCTTCATCTAAGGAATGCATTGCCGCAGTACCACACTGGTATTCGTTCAACTCAGGGATCTTATTCTGGTTCTCAACTTTCAGTACGTCTTGCATAGCCGCTAACCAAGCTTCAGCCACTTGCTGCTCTGAAGGCGTACCAATCAAGCTCATATAGAAACCGGTACGACAACCCATAGGCGAAATATCAATGATCTCAACCGCAGAGCCATTGAGGTGAGCACGCATGAACCCAGCGTATAGGTGCTCGAGAGTATGAATACCTCTCTCAGATAGGATATCTTTGTTTGGCGCAGTAAAACGCAGGTCAAATACCGTAATGGTATCCCCTTTTGGGGTTTGCATTGTTTTAGCAACACGAACTGCAGGTGCGTTCATGCGCGTATGATCAACAGTAAAACTATCTAATAAAGGCATTGCTATTCTCCATGACGATTGGCTTTAAAAAAACCAACTTCGATTGTCTTCTAGTTCTTTTCGGCACTGTTTAAGTTGCCATCCATAATCTTTTGCTTGCTGTTCGACTTTGCGAGCCACCTTAATCAACGATGGTTTGCTGTTGTATGATTTGCGTTTATAGCCACCACGGCCTTCATGATAAGCCAGATATTGGTTATACGGGTCCCATAATGAGATCCCTAACTGACGGCGCGTCTCGCTGGTGTACCAACCAATGAACATCAATGCATCATCAAAATTGGTTCTCGAACCACCATTATTGGTCGCTTTTTGAAAGTCTTCCCAAGCAGGGTCTTGAGCTTGTGCATAGCCGTAGGCACTACTGACTCTTCCCCACGGTATAAAGCCAAGAATATAATCTTTTGGTGGACGCGCATCATGTCGAAAGCTGCTCTCTTGTTTAACAAAAGCCATCGCGACGTTAATCGGTGTGCCCCACTCATCTTGCATATCGACCGCATCTTCATACCAAGAAGGGTGCTCTCTGAAGATGCTGCATATATTATTTTGCTGCTTAGGAGGAGGCGTCGCACATCCAACCAATAGGCTAGAGACAATACCAACAGTCACGACAGGTAACCATTTTCCACCCACATGAGTAGACTGACCTAATAAGGTTTGCTTCCTTTCCACCAAAGTCTCGCTATGCTTTTAAATATGAAAAATAGTCCGTTAAGAAACTATCAAAATCTTGAGTGCTCGCTTCTTCACTTTGCTGTTGAGCAATGACAGAGCGTTGAACTTCCGCTTCCATTAACTCAGCAGAATAAACTTTATATTGGTGTGCCTTGTGTTGCTGAGCATACGTTTTTCCTAACGCACAACCCACTTTACCCAAACCACCCAATTTCTTGGTCTCTTCTAATAACTGGCCAGAAATGGTCAACTCTGGGTTATCAATCCAGGCTTCAAGCGTATCGCACGTTTCTTGGTATGCACGACCACCTTGCTCAGCATCCATCAACTCAGCGATAACTCGAAGATCTTTGAATACATTTTTAGCCCAGTCTTGCAGGGACAGTCTTTCGCCATCACAACCAATCTTGAGCTCTAAACCAACCTGACGACCTTCTAAGATCACCTTATTCCAGTTATCGCGCCAGCATTCAAGCTCGCAGTTATCCATTTCAGCAGAGTCTGATAACACGCTCCACGTTAGGAATAAATCTAAGAAGCGAACTTGCTGTTCATTGATACCAATTGAACTGAATGGGTTTACGTCTAAAGAGCGAACCTCGATGTACTCAACGCCAGCACGAGCCAGTGCTTCAGATGGTTTCTCGCCACTTTTCGCCACACGCTTAGGACGGATTGGAGCATAAAGCTCATTCTCAATTTGCAGTACGTTGCTATTTAGCTGACGGTATTCCCCATCAACCTTAGTGCCAATCTCAGCAAACTCTTCCGATGGCGTACGAATCGCTTGGTTCAAACCTTCAAGGTATTGGTCTAGGCTGTTAAAGCCAATCTTCAATACACTTTGTGCACTGTTGGTGTAACCAAGGTCACTCAAGCGCAATGCCGTTGCTTTTGGTAAATACAGTGTTTCTCCAACCTTTTCAAAAGGTAGGTTGGTTTCTCTTCCTTTAACAAAAGAAGAACATAGCGCAGGTGAAGCACCGAAGAAGTATGGGATTAACCAACCAAAGCGGTAGTAATTACGAATCAAACCGAAGTACGCATCTGATTTAGCTTCGCAACGCGCTTCTTCGGTTTGCTCTCCAAACAGACTGTCCCAAAAGCTTTCTGGGAAAGAGAAGTTGAAGTGAACACCCGAAATAATCTGCATCAGACTACCGTAGCGACGCTTTAGGCCTTCACGATATAGCGTCTTCATCTTACCGTTGTTAGAAGTACCGTATTGCGCAAGCTGAATGTAATCTTCACTCCCCACATAACAAGGCATAGAGAGTGGCCACAGCTTTTCGCCGTCTAACTTGGTTTGAGTGAAGTGATGGATATCAGACAACTGATTCAAAAGCGTCGGAACGTCGTTAGAAACAGGCGTGATAAACTCCAGTAGCGACTCAGAGAAATCGGTCGTTACCCATTCGTTCATCAACGCAGATCCTAAAGCCTTAGGGTGCGGCCCAGTAGCAAGATGCCCATCTTCCGTGTAGCGCAATGTTTCCCTTTCAACACCACGACCAAATTGAGAGAAGGTCTTAGGGTTGGTTGCAACTTGCTTTAGTCGCGCAGCAAAATCAGTCAAAATTCTGTTCACTTATCTTATATTGTTCTTATTAGAACTATCATAAATTAGGTTGGAGGAGAAAAGTAGAATCTCTTCCCTCCCCCTTTAATGTGTACTCTAACGAATGATTTCAAGCTCTTCTATTGGAATATCTAACTTTTCTAATTGAGGGCGCAGCGAAGTCGCGTCACCAACAACAATTATTTGATAATCATTCGGGTCAAACCATTTCTTCGAGAGCTCATTTAAAGTCTCTTTTGAAACCGTTTCTACTATCTGGTTGCGCTGCTGTAGGTAGTCTTCATCAAGGCTCAGCGTAACAATATTACTCAACAATCCAGCCTTTTGACTTGGTGTTTCGTATTTAAGCGCATCTTGTTGACCGACGGCAAGGCGCATAAATTTCACCTCTTCGTCAGTTAATCCACTCTGACTAAATTCATTTAGCTCAGCAATAAACTCTTGAATCGATGGAACCGTCGCATTGGCTCTAACTTGAGCACTAAACACTACCGCACCAGTTTCACGCGTACTCGCAAAGTAACCGCTTGCACCGTAAGTGTAGGCCTTGTCTTCACGCAGGTTCTGGTTGATACGGCTATTGAAGTTACCGGCTAAATTAAAGTTAGCCAATTGACTTAAATACAATTCACCGGTCGCATCAAACGGTAACCCTTTACGAACTAAGCGTACAATACTTTGTGGTGCTCCCGGCTTATCCACTAAGTACAAGTTCTGCCCCGAAAGCTCCTTGATGATCTGTGGACGAGTGAGTGGTGCAGCGTCACCTTGCCATTCTTCAAAGAACTGAAGCTGCTTTCCAACCTCCTCCTTCGAGATGTCCCCTACAATAACAATATTAGCTCCCTCAGGAGTATAGTGCTGACTGTAAAACAGTTTTACATCGTCTAGAGTTAACGATTCTAGAGAGTCCTTGGTGCCATCACTCGCTCGACCAAAAATACTGCTACCGAACAACACTTCTCGGGTTGCTTGAGAAGCCATCCAGCTCGGTTGTTGATGCTGGTAGATTACGCCTTCTAACATCTGACTCTTAACGCGTTCGAAATCTTGAACATCAAACTTAGGCTCAAATAGAACTTCTTGCACGATCGCTAAGGTTTGAGGCAGGTTTTTCTCTAACGTCGAGACTGAAATATCAGTGGTATAGCTGCCAGCACTAATGCTAACGCTACTACCCAGCTTATCTAAGGTAGCCTGCAACTCTTCAACCGTTCGTTTAGTCGAACCTTCTTCCATCATCGATGCAGTTAGGTTCGCCAAACCCTCTTGACCTTTACCAACATAGCGCTCACCCGCAGGGAGTTGAATTTGTAGCTGCACTGTCGGCGTTTCGCTAGTCACAGTACCAATCAAGTCAGTACCATTAGCAAAATGCATGCGATACAGCTCAGGCATGGTCGCTTCAACACCAAAGTTCACTTCAGGCATCACGCTGCGATCAAATGTGTTCGGTGCCTTTCTGAAATCCAATTGTTCTTCTGTCACTTTGCTGTATTCAGGAAGGGTACGAGCAGGAGTGCTAAATGTAGCCTCGCGAACCGCTAAGTCGAGTTTTTTCTTAGGAACCACACTCAAGGTAACCTTGTGCTTACCTTCGATAAAATCTTGATACGCCTTGCTTACGCTTTCAGGGGTAACAGCTCGGATTTGATCGAGTTGTGATTCAATACGATCAGGCTGGCCATAGAAGGTTTGATTTGACGCGAGCTGTGAAACCTTGCCTCTAACACTTTGCAGTGCAAACACCGCATTCGCTTCAGCCATGCCGGTAATTTGATCTAGACGATCTTGTTCCACACCGCCTTTCGAAAATTGTTCTAGGGTTTCCATCAGTTCTTTATTTAGAACCGTCAAATCCCCTTTTTCACCTGAGTCACCCATCGCATAGACATACATAGTACAAGCGAGCTCAGCACAATCGTGGAAAGAGCCAGCA
The DNA here is from genome assembly GCF_041470165.1 of Vibrio sp. 10N.286.46.A8. NCBI lineage: Bacteria > Pseudomonadati > Pseudomonadota > Gammaproteobacteria > Vibrionales > Vibrionaceae > Vibrio > Vibrio sp. 10N.286.46.A8. Next base: position 6,342 of record NZ_JBFRLX010000151.1, on the reverse strand, counting down.
CTCACCGCTTTTTGCGTTTTTACGAGGTTTTGGTACAGATAACTGTTGGTCCCTGAACCTAACACGTTAGACAGCGCATTCAGTGAAGCTTGCGTATCTTCACCGCGGTAGGTTGTTGGCCAACCAACAAGCACCATCGGCTGACGAACGTTGTCTTCTAACGTGATGTACTTATCTTCTGTTAGAACAGCTGGTTGCTTCTCAGCAGCCTTAACTTCCGGACCTTGAGGGATTGGGCCAAAGTACTGATTAACCCACTCTAGCGTGTCATCAACGTCGATATCACCACCGATAGTCAGTACCGCATTATTTGGGCCGTACCAACGTAGGAAGAACGCCTTAAGGTCATTCACATCAACACGGTCTAGATCTTCCACATAACCGATTGGTTGCCATGAGTAAGGGTGACCTTCAGGGTAAAGCGCTTCACCCATGCGTTCCCACATCAAGCCATAAGGACGGTTTTCATAACTTTGAGCACGTTCGTTTTTAACCGTGCCTCTTTGAACTTCGAATTTCTTCTGAGAAACCGCATCCAATAAAAAACCCATTCGGTCTGATTCTAACCACAACATTTTCTCAAGTTGGTTAGATGGAACGGTTTCAAAGTAGTTAGTACGATCACGGTTAGTCGTGCCGTTTAACGAGCCACCCGCCTCGGTAATGATCTTAAAGTGCTGCTGGTCACCGACGTTCTCAGAGCCTTGGAACATCATGTGTTCGAAGAAATGAGCAAAGCCCGATTTGCCTATTTCTTCACGAGCTGAGCCGACATGATAGGTAACATCCACATGTACAAGAGGATCAGAATCATCAGGGGAAAGAATAACTGTCAGGCCGTTTTCAAGCTGATATTTGGTGTAAGGGATCACCACTTTATCTTTAGAAGGCTTAACCTCTTCTAACAGAGTGACACCTTCAGGTAACGAGGAAAAGAAGGGTGTAGAGCTAGGTACATTGTAAGAACAGCCTGCAATGGCGATAAGAGAAAATGTACCAAGTAAAACCTTTTTCATAGGTTCTCCTTAGAAAAAACCGAAGTAGATAGCAGAAAGTAAGCTGTAGCGAGCGGCTTTGCCAATCGCTATCAAAATAACGCTAGGAATAAATTTCATTCTTAACCAACCCGCGGCCAAGCACAAAGGGTCACCAATGATCGGCAACCAACTGAATAACAGTGTCCAATAGCCATAGCGGCTCAGCCAAGCCATAGCCTTATGACCATGCTTTTCAGATTGAGTTCGATTAGGCAGCCACAAACCAATCCAATAGTTGGTCAGCCCGCCTAAAGTATTACCGAGTGTCGCCAGAAGAATAATAGATGATGTTGAGAACTGATCTAAGCTCAATGCTGCCACAAGGCTTGCTTCTGAGCCCCCTGGTAACAATGTGGCACTCAAGAAGCCACTAATGAAGAGCACCCACAGCGCCGAGTCAGAAAACCACAACGCTATGTTTTCAAAAAGAGAATTAAAGAACTCTAGCACTGCATATCAACCTTCTTGCATTTTAAGTAGTACCTTGCCTCTGGTGTGTCCGGTTTCTACTTGTAGATGCGCCGACTGTGCTTCATCTAACGGGTAGATAGTTTGAATTTCTGTTTTGAGCAATCCTACGCTAACCATGTAAAGCATAGTGTCCATTTGCTCTGGATTTGGCTCAACGAGCATACCTGAAGCGGTGAAACCCAATAATGTCGCTTTCTCGCAAATTAATTCAGCAGACAGCGTAGGCACCGTTACCACTCTCGCACCATCTTTCAAACACTTCAACGCATCAAGCGCGGTATCACCCCCCACTAAATCAATCAGTACATCAACATCAGAGACTCTTTCCGATGCTGGCGCAAATTTATAGTTAATCGCATGAGCGCCTAATGTAGCAAGGTAATCAAGGTTGGCCTCGCTGCAGGTCGTGTAAACCTCAGCTTTTGCAGCCACTGCGATTTGAACCGCAAGATGACCAACGCCGCCAGCACCCGCTAAGATGAGTACGCGATCGCCCTCTTTCACTTCCGCTTTGTTAAGCGCTTGTGCTGCGGTTTGGCTAGCGAGTGGTAAAGCTGCAGCCGCTTCTAACGCAACCGAGTCTGGGACCATACTTAATGCGACTTCTGGAACACACACATACTGGCTATAACCGCCACCTTGCAGTGGAAAACCAATAAATCCGGCGACGTTATCACCAACAGTAAAACGCTCTGCCTGTTCGCCTAGCGTAACAATTTGCCCTGAAATATCGTAACCAGGAACCCAAGGAAGGTTGTCTTTGTTTTGTGCTGCCGCCCAACCAAGGCCTGCACGGGTTTTCACATCAATAGGATTAATGCCTGAAAAGGAAACTTTAACCACCACTTCTCCGGCCTTTGGCTCAGGAATAGCACTGGTTTGAATACTGAGGTTTTCGACGCCGCCGAATTGAGTAATCGCAATCTGTTTATTTTCCATTTCCACATTTCCTTGATTGATAGAAGCCCTGATGAGTAAGCACCCTAATTAATAAAAGGAAAGGGATGCGAAAGCATCCCTTTGACTATAAACCATTTAATAAGACGAAGTTAACCGCTCATGCGTAAATTGACGACCAATTAACGTAACGAGCAGCATAGCCAAGTAACTCATTAACCTACGAGAGCTAATAGGATACCCGCTGCAACGGCACTACCAAGTACACCCGCTACGTTCGGCCCCATCGCATGCATCAACAGGAAGTTCTGAGGATTTGCCTCAAGTCCAACCTTATTCACAACACGAGCCGCCATCGGAACCGCTGATACACCAGCTGCGCCAATCAGTGGGTTAATGTCTTCTTTCGAGAAGCGGTTCAGCAGCTTCGCCATCAATACACCACCAGCCGTACCAATACTGAATGCGACCGCACCTAACCCAAGGATACCTAACGTCTCTAAGTTCAAGAACGTGTCTGCTTGAAGCTTAGAGCCAACACCTAGGCCAAGGAAAATAGTCACAACGTTAATCAGTTCGTTTTGGGCTGTTTTTGAAAGACGATCAACCACACCCGCTTCACGCATTAAGTTACCCAAACAGAACATACCTACTAGAGGGGTTGCTGAAGGTAGGAACAAAATCGTCATCAGCAGTACAGCTAGCGGGAAAAGGATCTTCTCAGCTTTGCTTACATGACGAAGTTGAGCCATCTTAATTTGGCGCTCTTCAGGAGACGTTAACGCTTTCATGATTGGTGGCTGAATAATAGGAACTAAAGCCATGTAGCTATACGCCGCTACCGCAATCGCACCTAATAGATCAGGAGATAGCTTGCTCGCCAAAAAGATCGCGGTTGGGCCATCGGCACCACCAATGATCGCAATTGACGAAGCATCTGCCATTGAGAACTCCATTCCTGGTACATAGTTCAGCAAGATCGCGCCAAATAGTGTTGCGAATATACCAAACTGAGCAGCAGCCCCGAGCCACAGTGTTTTAGGGTTAGCAATCAACGCACCAAAGTCCGTCATAGCTCCAACACCCATAAAGATCAGCAGTGGAAAAATGCCAGTTTCAATACCAATGTAGTAAACGTAGTAAAGCAAACCGCCGGGATCCGTGAATCCAGCATTTGGAATATTGGCTAATACAGCACCAAAACCAATAGGTAACAGCAGTAAAGGTTCAAACCCTTTGCGAATTGCCAAAAACAACAGTGAGCAACCAACCAACATCATACAGATCTGGCCGAACTCAAAGTTAGCAATCCCTGTTTCAGACCATAAGGTCATCAATCCTTCCATGGTACTCCCTTACGCTAAGCTTAGTAGTGGAGCGCCTACAGTAACTGCATCGCCTTCTTTAACATTCAATTCTTGAACGATACCACTGCGAGCAGCTCGTACTTCCGTTTCCATTTTCATCGCTTCTAGGATCAGAAGAACATCACCTTCGGCCACTTCAGCACCCGCCTGAACGATGACTTTAAAGATGTTGCCGGCTAATGGAGCTGGAACCGCTTCTGCATCAGAAGCCGCAGCAGGTGCTGCTTGAGCTGCTTGTGCAGGTTTCGCTGATGGAGATACCGATGTCAGTTCACCTTGAGGGCCAACTTCAACATCATAAACTTGACCATCAACCTTCACGCTGTAGCTCTCAATGCCGCCAGCAGCAGGTTGTGGTGCCGCCGTAACAGGAGTTGCAGCTTCAGCCGTTGGTACAGGTTCAAACGCTTCAGGGTTGTGACGGTTTTTAAGGAACTTAAGACCCACTTGTGGGAATAGTGCGTACGTCAGTACATCATCAACGGTATCTTCAGCGAGTGAAATACCATCTGATTTCGCTTTTTCTAAAAGGTCAGTCGTTAACGTATCCATTTCAGACTTAAGTAAATCAGCAGGACGACACGTGATTGGCTCAGCACCATCTAACACTTTCGCTTGCAGTTCAGCATCAACCTCAGCAGGAGCTTGACCGTATTCGCCTTTCAGTAGACCCGCAGTCTCTTTAGTGATGCTCTTGTAGCGCTCACCCGTTAGAACATTGATAACCGCTTGAGTACCGACAATCTGAGAAGTAGGTGTTACCAAAGGAATGTAACCCAACTCTTTACGTACGCGTGGGATCTCTTCTAGAACTTCATCCATGCGATCGGCAGCGCCTTGCTCTTTAAGCTGGCCTTCCATGTTGGTTAACATGCCGCCAGGAACTTGAGCGATCAAGATTCGAGAATCGACACCTTTTAGCTGGCCTTCCCATTTCGCATACTTTTTACGTACATCACGGAAGTAAGCCGCGATTGGTTCGATTTGGTCTAGTTTGAGATTCGTGTCGCGCTCTGTGCCTTCTAGCATAGCAACAACCGTTTCGGTTGGTGTATGGCCGTAAGTACAGCTCATAGAAGAGATTGCGGTGTCTAGAATATCAATACCCGCTTCAACAGCTTTAACGGCTGTAGCGGTTGATAGACCCGTTGTCGCGTGGCTATGCAGCGCTAGAGGCACATCACAAGACGCTTTGATGCGAGTGATTAGCTCTTCCGCTTCATAAGGCTTTAATAAACCTGACATGTCTTTGATGCATAGTGAATGACAACCTAGATCCTCTAGGCGCTTAGCCAAATCAACCCACGTATCTGAGTTGTGAACCGGACTGGTTGTGTAAGACAACGTACCTTGAGCGTGGCCGCCAACATCAATCGTTGCTTTCACTGCGGTTTCAAAGTTACGTACGTCATTCATCGCATCAAAAATACGGAATACGTCCATGCCGTTACTATGGGCACGTTCAACAAACTTTTCTACTACATCATCCGCGTAGTGACGGTAACCCAATAAATTTTGACCACGCAGTAGCATCTGCATTGGTGTGTTGGGCATCGCTTTTTTCAGCTCTCGTAAACGTTCCCACGGATCTTCTCCAAGAAAACGGATGCACGAATCAAACGTTGCGCCGCCCCAAGTCTCAAGTGACCAGTAACCGACTTTATCCAGTTCTGCCGCAATTGGCAGCATATCTTCGATACGCATACGAGTAGCAAATAGTGACTGGTGCGCGTCACGAAGTACCACATCTGTGATAGCTAGTGGTTTAGACATGCTCATAAACTCCTTTTTAATCCTTTAAATGCTACTTAGCAGTAGACGCACGGTATTGATGAACCGCGGCCGAAATTGCTGCCACTACCTGTGGACTAACAGCTGAAGGGTTTGATTGTGATTTTTGAATTTTTTTAGGTGCTGCGATCGGCTCCGGTACTTCTTCTGGTACCAGTTTTGACATCAACCGAACGAGGTAAACTAGAATAGTTAAGAAAATAAAGACAACGGACATCCCCGTTATCATTAGAGTCGCCGCATCTCCTAGCAGGCTTCCAATATTAGTCATGTTGCTTCCTTTCTTCGTCATCCTGACATACGTACAGGATTTCAGCGAATAGTGATCCCGACCCATGGATTATCTCGATTGGTAAAAGTTTGTCAATTTTGTTTAAGGTTCTGTTACGGATAACGCACACATAAGGTTAATTATTCGCCTATCAGATCACATAAATCTGTCAAATGAGTCATTTTTAGATATTTAAACTGTGACTTAAACGGGGCTTTTCTGAGAATTGATATGAGAAAGGTAGAATAACAAAGAAGCAATCAAGAATTACTTTAAATACAACAAGTTAAAAACATCACAAATTTAACATTGTTGCAACAAATTTATAGCAAACATAAAAAAAGCCTCGTAAAAACGAGGCTTTCTCTAATAATGTGGTGCGCCCTGGAGGATTCGAACCTCCGACCGCCTGGTTCGTAGCCAGGTACTCTATCCAGCTGAGCTAAGGGCGCAACGGTTTCGATATTGAGCATAAAGTTAAAACTAAACATTCAACATCAGGATTAAT
>NZ_JBFRLX010000150.1:4172-4574 GCF_041470165.1 Vibrio sp. 10N.286.46.A8 | reverse complement strand
AGTATCCAGAGATCGATGTCGACTCAAAACATCTCCTCATGCAGGGGCGTCTATATACCAACCCCTTCTTAGATCAAAAAGTACCTACTGAATGTTTGGGCTACGAAATTAATTCAAGCCAAGTAAACGGTTTTTGGTGCTATCAAAACCAAGCTCATTTAATTACTGAAGTGCTCTACCCTCTCACCAAAGAGCAATGGGCAGCTGGGACAGATGATTTCAGCGGTAAACCCATCACCGAGTTTGGTGACCGCTTTGTTCATGGACAAACCAAATCAGGACAGTTTTGGTTTGTGATGCCACAAAGCTGGCCACACGGCTAATCTATTCAGCCATTGAGTTGATTTAGTCTTAGCCACTTACTCACAGACAAATAAAAAGGGCTGATGCTTTCACATCAAC
>NZ_JBFRLX010000150.1:0-3632 GCF_041470165.1 Vibrio sp. 10N.286.46.A8 | reverse complement strand
CTTTCACATCAACCCTTTCACTATTTACTTGATGACTCTACTAATCTGTATTCGATTATAGGCCAGCGGCTGCAAATACTTGGTTAACAATCTCTTGAGCTTCTGCTTCGATTGCTTTCAGGTGCTCTTCACCTTTAAAGCTTTCACAGTAGATCTTGTAGATGTCTTCTGTACCTGATGGACGAGCAGCAAACCAACCGTTTTCAGTCGTCACTTTTAGGCCACCAATCGCAGCACCATTACCTGGAGCGTGCGTTAAGCGTGCAGTAATTGCATCACCAGCAAGCGTCTCAGCTGAAACCATCTCTGGAGATAGCTTCTTAAGCACGTCTTTTTGTACGCCGTTAGCTACTGCTTGAATACGGTTGTACTTAGATTCGCCATGTTTAGCGGCAAGTTCTTCGTAGTATTCTTGTGGGTTCTTGCCCGTTACTGCTGTGATCTCGGCCGCAAGTAGGCAAAGAATCAGGCCATCTTTATCTGTTGACCAAGGCGTTCCGTCTTTACGTAAGAAAGATGCACCCGCACTCTCTTCACCACCGAAACCAAACTGACCGTTATATAGGCCATCAACGAACCATTTGAATCCCACTGGCACTTCGCAAAGCTCGCGACCTAAGTCAGCAACAACGCGGTCAATCAGAGCACTTGATACCAGTGTTTTACCCACTGCAACGTCTTTACCCCAACCTTCACGGTTGCGGTATAAGTAGTCAATACACACCGCTAGGAAGTGGTTGGGATTCATCAAGCCTTTTGGCGTAACAATGCCGTGGCGATCGTAGTCTGGGTCGTTGCCAAACGATAATTGATAGTCGTCTTTAAGTGCCAGTAAACCTGCCATTGCGTATGGAGAAGAACAGTCCATACGAACCACACCGTCTTTGTCTAGAGACATAAATTGGAACGAAGGATCAACCGCTTCACTGACCAGAGTCAGGTCTAGGTTGTACGCTTTGCCAATTTGACGCCAGTAATCAATACCGCTACCACCCAGTGGATCAACACCAATCTTGATGTTTGCTTTCTGGATTGCTTCCATATCAACCACGTTAACCAAGTCAGCAACGTAAGGAGCAACTAAATCAACTTCTTTCACTAGCTCAGACTGTTTAGCCTGTGCGATAGGAGTGCGCTTAACGCCTTGCATTTGCTCAGCAATGATAACATTCGCACGATCTTCAATCGCTTGAGTCAGTTCAGCTTCAGCAGGGCCACCGTGTGTCGGGTTGTATTTAATGCCCCCGTCTTGAGGTGGGTTATGTGAAGGCGTGATAACAATGCCGTCCGCTTTTTTATCATTCACTAGATTGTGCGTAAGAATCGCGTGCGAGATACCTGGAGTTGGAGTAAAGCCATTGTTTTCTTGAACGATAACTTCAACGCCGTTTGCAACTAGCACTTCAATAACCGTAGAAAAAGCAGGCTCAGATAGAGCGTGAGTATCTTTGCCTAAGAAAAGTGGGCCTGTTGTACCTTGATCGGCACGAACCTCAGCAACCGCTTGTGCGATCGCTAGAATGTGGTTTTCATTAAATGTTGATTTGTCTGCTGTACCGCGGTGACCTGAAGTACCGAACAGTACTTTATGATCTGGGTTAGTAGCATCCGGTTGCTGTAAGAAATAGTTTGCAACTAAAGCCGGGATATTATGAAGATCTTCCTGCTGAGCTTTCTGCCCGGCACGAGGGTGCATAGCCATTATCGACATCCTTATATAAAATTTAAAAACAAAAAAACCTCATAATATCTTCTTAGCCATGGATATTATGAGGTTTAAATCAGATTTCGTTAAATTGAACCTGTTACTTTTTCTATCAATTCTGCTTGGAAATTCATGCGGCTCATAAGCTGTTCAACCATCTGTCTTTTTCGGCTTGTATTGTTATTCGTAATAACCCAAAAAGGACTTTGTGGAATAGCTTTAGGCTTAGTGGTGTTGCCGTTTGCTAACAACGTCGCTTCGTTGTCTGCAAAGTAAACACGCTTGCGGCCCTTTACTTGAGTTGCTTCTGAAAAGCTTAAAGGGTCGATTTTATGCAGTGTTGATAACACAAGCATGAAACGATCAATGGCTTTCTTTAGTGATGCAAACTCATCTGATATTAGTAGTGAGCGCATTTCTTTAACGCCATCGAACTTCTCTGGAGTAAAGCCTACCTCTTTGCTAACAACGATACCTTTTGGCTCAACGATCTCTTCGATCGGAACCGTGCCTTGGTTATCAACCAGTAACAAGCGGCGCAGAATATCTGAAGCGCTTTCGCCAATACGTTCTGTCTGACCCGCAATAAAACGGTATAGGTCCTCATCAACCTCAATTGTTTTCATTCGCTTTTCACAATCTCAATGTTTAAACTCTGAGGGATTATAGCGAGATCCGCGCGGATACTCTACGTCAAACCCACCATGAATAAGATAAAAATGTCAGTACAGCTCAACTATAAAATTGAAGGTGAGGGTCACACCATTGTTTTGATCCATGGATTATTCGGAAATTTGGACAACCTTGGCTTGCTCGCTAGGGATCTAAAAGCCGATCATCAGGTACTTAGCATCGATCTACGTAACCACGGTCAATCTTTCCATAATGACACTCATAATTATCAAGCTATGGCACAAGATGTGGCTCAACTGCTGAATGTTCTTGAGCTAGAAGATGTCACTGTGATTGGTCACTCGATGGGTGGCAAGGTAGCGATGGCACTGACACAACATCTGACGCTGCGTAAATTGATTGTCTTAGATATGGCACCAGTTGCGTACACCCAAAGTCGTCACGACAACGTATTCGCAGGCCTACAAGCTGTGATAGAAGAAAAACCGACATCACGCTCAGAGGCGCTTAAGGTCCTCGCAAAACATATCGAAATTGATGGGGTTCGCCAGTTCTTAACGAAATCTTTGTTCAAATCAGAACAAGGCATCATGGAATGGCGTTTCAATGTTGCCTCGCTATTAAACAACTACCCACAGATTATTGGTTGGGAACCGATTGACAAAACCTCAGTCAAAACCTTGCTAATCAAGGGTGGTGACTCAGATTACCTGACGGCTGAACATCAAACCGCCGTTCAACAGCAGTTTTCCAACGCAAAGGCACATGTTATCGCCAATACTGGACATTGGCTACACGCGGAAAAGCCCGCTGAAGTGCTCCGTGCAATAAGAAAATTCATCACTTAGATAGGTTGATTAGTCGATATAAATGAGAGCTGTGTAATCACAGCAGATTAACTTTATCTCACAACAGTGATATAGTGCGCCCAAGCAAATTTGGTATATAAGGTTCCCATGCTTTACGACTACATGAACATCATTGAATCTGTTGGTTTAGATCTTCTGTTTGCCGCGATTTTCTTTCTAATCGGAATGGCAATTAAAGACGTTCTAAAGCAGGGAAATGTTCCTGCATTTGGTCGTCGTATCGTATGGTTAGTACTTTTCCTTGGCTGCGCAGGCTTTATCGCAAAAGGGATAATCCAACTAAGCTGGGAAGGAACTGGAATCTAACGATTTCCTCCGAACTTTATTACACCGACAACAGACAAAATGAAAGGTAATGATTCTATGGCAAGTGTAGGTCTCTTCTTTGGTAGCGATACAGGTAACACTGAAGCTGTTGCTAAGAT